>NZ_JBHYMK010000031.1:0-46725 GCF_042743065.1 Streptomyces sp. NPDC058872 | reverse complement strand
TGAGCTGAGCCGGAGCGGAGGGTACGGGTCGCCCGAGGCACGAGGGCGGCACGTGCCCGCAGCGGTGGCGAAGCACAGCGCGACCCACCACACCCCGCGGCTGAGCTGAGCCGGAGCGGAGGGTACGGGTCGCCCGAGGCACGAGGGCGGCACGTGCCCGCAGCGGTGGCGAAGCACAGCGCGACCCACCACACCCAGCGGCTGAGCTGAGCCGGAGCGGAGGGTACGGGTCCGGATGTCCGGCTCTCCCGTCACCGAGCGCGTCAACCGCGCCGCGTCCCAGCCGTAACCGAATCTCCCCCAGGATGTGACCTACGTCCCGGGGGAGTTCGTTTTCGCAGGTCAGAGCGGTTTCGGGACTAAACGCCTGGCAGAAATACCTGTCCAATTCGTGACGTAATGCACTGACAGCAGGCACCGCCCCAGGACAAGCTGATGTAGGAAGTCGGGGGATCGACTCGGAATCGGGAGTACGTCAGTGAGCGCCATGCCTCTTGCCCTGCTGCTGACCACGGCCGCTGCCACGGCCGTGGGCGCTGCTGCCCTGCACGCCGTCCGCGGTCTCCGCAAGGAGGTCGTCGCCCTGCGCGGCGAGCTGGCCGCCGGTCACGGCGCCACGGTTCCCGCGGCCCGTGCCACGCCCGCCGCCGAGATACGGGCCGCGGTCGCCGATGCGCTGGCCGAGGAGCGGGAGCGCGAGCTCGCCGAGGCGCGTGCCTTCTGGGCCGCGCAGGAGGCCCGCGACGCCGCCGACGCCCCGTCCTTGCTGGGCGGCCTCGGCGGCCCGACCGAGGACGGCACCCTCTTCGTGCCGCGCCAGGCCGACTTCGCGGGCCTGGAGGCGATGGCCCTGGAGGCCATGGAGGTCGAGGCGGCCTCGCTCGACAACACCGAGGCGCTCGAAGCGTTCGACTCCTTCGACGAGTACCCGGAGGACTCGGCCGAACTGGCCGCGGCCCGTCGCCGTCACCCCTCGCACCCGGACTTCGTGCCGGTGCAGACCCCCGTCGTCACCGACCACGAGCGGACGGTGGCGCGCCTGGAGGAGCTCGCGGACACCCGCACGGCCCTCACCGACGTGCGTCCGGGCCCGCTCGGCACCCTCGACGTGTACGTCTTCGCGGACGGCACCACGCTGTGCATGACCCCGGGGCACCGCGAGACGGCGGAGCGCCTGGCGGAGGCCCTGCGCGCCGGTCGCGCCCCGGTGCTGCTCGGCGGCTCGGGCGTCTCGGGCGCCTTCGCCCTGACCTTCTCGTACGGCGACACCGACGAGGAGAACGTCTACATCCTCGCGGACCGGGTGATCGCCTCCCTGTAGGACCCTTCGGAGGGGCTCACAGCCCCGCGCGCTCCGCGGCCTCCCGCACCAGCGCCACGGCCTCGTCCAGCTCCCCTTCACCGGAGCCGGCCGGGGCCGTTCTGAGGATTTCGGCCAGATCGTTCCCGGCGACGGCGAGCTGGTCGGCCACCATGAAGACGCCCGCGTCAGGCATCGTCCTCGGCTCCCGGTCCGGGTCCTCGGCCCGCTGGGCGCGCACCGCCAGCTCTCGGGCGAGCGCCAACCCCTCGGCCGCCGCACCCCGCTGGAGGCGGCTCTGCGGGGCCGCCCGCAGCCGGTCGGCGAACCGCTCCACGGCGGCGATCAGTTCACTCGTATCACGCACCCCGCGACCCTACGCGCCCGCAGCGCCCCCTTGCCAACGGGTCGCCCCTCCGGCACGGTGACGGGAAGGAGCACGAGAAGCAACGGTACGAAGCGTCCGGAGGCGCCGATGTCCCACACTTTCTCCGAGCAGACCCACCGCAACCTGCTGGCCCGCATCCCGCGCCGCACCGGCCGTGAGATCGCCGACTGGATGCGCACCGTCGAGGAGGGTCCCTCCCTCGTCCGCCTCGAAGAGCGGATCAGTTGGCTCCGCGGGGCGCACGAGCTGACGTACGGCCATGCGAAGGCCATCATCCACGAGTACGACCTGCGGCGGGCGGCGCGCAGACTGCTCTGAGCCCGCGGGCCCGCGGCCACCGTGCGCACCCGCCGCACGGGCCCCTGGCCGCGGGCGGCGCGGCGCAACGGCCCGGAACGGCGGAAGGGCCCGCCCGGCTGGTGCCGGACGGGCCCTTCCCCCGTGTCAACGGACGGGTCAGTCGTCGCCCTGGAGGATCGACAGGAGGCGCAGCGCCTCCAGGTAGATCCAGACGAGGGTCATCGTCAGGCCGAAGGCGGCCAGCCAGGCCTCTTCGCGCGGCGCGCCGTAGGTCACGCCGTCCTCGACCTGCTTGAAGTCGAGGGCGAGGAAACAGGCGCCGAGGACGATGCCGATGACGCCGAACAGGATGCCGAGGCCGCCGCTGCGGAAGCCGAGGCCGTCACCGCCGGCGAACACGGCGAACAGCATGTTGACCACCATGAGCAGCATGAAGCCCATGGCCGCGGCCATCACGAAGCCGTAGAAGCGGCGGGTGACGCGGATCCAGCGCATCTTGTAGGCGATCAGGACGCCCGCGAAGACGGCCATCGTGCCGAGCACCGCCTGGATGACCACGCCGTCGGCGATGTAGGTCGAGACGACGGCGGAGATCACGCCGAGGAAGACGCCCTCGAACGCCGCGTAGCCCAGGATCAGCGCGGGGGACGGCTTGCGCTTGAAGGACTGCACGAGCGACAGCACGAGCGCGACCAGGGCGGCACCGACGCCGATGACGTACGACTTGGTGAGGTTGGCCGGGTCGACGGGCAGCAGCAGCCAGGACAGGACGGCGGTGAACACGACCGTGCCGAGCGTCATGGCCGTACGGCTCACGACGTCGTCGATGGTCATCGCGTTGCCGCGGGCCTGCTGCGGGGCGCCGAGCTGGGTGTCCTGCGGGGCGTACGGGTTGGTCGCGTACGGGTTGCTCGCGTACGGGTCGGCTCCGACGGCGGGGCCCCCGGCCTGCGGCTGCTGCGCGTTGAAGCCCGCGTAGCCGTTGTCGCGGCTGAACCCCCGTCGCGAGAAGACCGGGTTACTGCTCCTCATCTCACTCCTCCATGGCGGGCCGCACGTGCACGGCCTCGCGTCAAGAGTAATGGCTAGGCAAAAGAAACTCTCTAGTGCTCGGGGAGGATCTTTTCTCGTAAGTTTTCGATCTCCGTGCGCAGCGGGGCGCCCCGTCCGCACAGGCTCGTCCCTGACGGAACCGCACCCTCCATGGGAGAGACCGATGTCCATCGAGCCGAACGACACCTGGCAGCTGCGCAACGGGACCGCGTGGGTCTTCACCGCGGGCGCCCACCTCCTCAGGCCCGTGGTCCTGGTCGGTGACGCCGGCACCGGGCTCGCCGAGCTCGCCCGGCGCGCGGACGACGACGCCTACTCGCTCCTCTCGGAGTTGCGGGCGCGCGACTTCGACCTGGTCCTGGTCGGCCTCTTTGCGGACGGCACCATGACCGGACACGGCGCCACCGTCCAGAACGCGGTCACGGAGGCGAACGCGCGACGACGGGGGCACGCCCTGCTGACCGTCGGCGGGACCGGGTGGGGCGCCCTCGCCGCCCGCTACGCCCTCGCGGGGATGGAGTACATGAGGGTGGAGCACCGGACGGAGACCTTCTTCTCCCACAACGCGGCGGCCCCCGGTGTGGAGGACCAGGTCGAGTTGCGCCGGACGGGCGGACGACCGTACGTGCCCCGCTTCCTGCGCCTGGTCGACGGCGGAGTGGACGACGGCCTGCACGACGAGATCGCCGACGAGACCGTGATCGGCGAGGCGGGCCCGGTCGGCCCGCTCCTCTCCAAGGAGAACGGCTCCTGGTTGCTGGAGCACCTGCCGTACTAGCGAAACCATGGTGCCCGGAACCGGACTCGAACCGGTACGGCCCGAAGGCCAGCGAGGTTTAAGCTCGCCGTGTCTGCATTCCACCATCCGGGCGTCGCCGCGAAGCTCCGCGTTGGCACATGAGCCTATCGGGACGCTTTCCCCCGATCAGCGGAACATGGGGCCGATGTTGTCTTATTTTATTGAGGTCTGAGGGCGCGTCAGCGCAGGTGAGGGCCCTTCCGCCAAACCGTGACAGGGGTCGCAGGCGCAAAGCCGCACCTTCTGGAATGACGAAAAGTCGCCGCACTTCTGTCACCTTCGCGGCGGGCGCCCCGGGCGCCTTCCGCGAAGGCCTTCTCAGGGCCGCCGTCATACCTCAGAACGAGGGCACCGGCTTCCGGTCAGACTCGAGACGGCCCCGGGAACGGGCACAGGGGCGGACGTCCTGCGGCAGAACGACCGACACGATGGAGGGGTTCCCGAATCGTTCGTGCAATGACAGGAGTCCTTCCGTGACCACCACCTCCACCGTGTCCCGCGCCACCGCGGTGGCCGCCCGCGCCACGGATCTGACCAAGGTCTACGGCCACGGCGAGACCCAGGTGGTCGCCCTCGACCACGTCAGCGTGGACTTCCGTCAGGGCGAGTTCACCGCGATCATGGGCCCCTCCGGCTCCGGCAAGTCGACGCTCATGCACTGCGTCGCCGGCCTGGACTCCTTCTCCTCCGGCTCCGTGCGGATCGGCGAGACCGAGTTGTCCTCCCTCAAGGACAAGCACCTCACCCAGCTGCGCAGGGACAAGATCGGCTTCATCTTCCAGGCCTTCAACCTGCTGCCGACCCTGACGGCCCTGGAGAACATCACGCTGCCGATGGACATCGCGGGCCGCAAGGCCGACAAGCAGTGGGTCCAGCAGGTGATCGACATGTTGGGCCTGTCCGGCCGGCTCGGCCACCGTCCCTCCGAACTCTCCGGCGGCCAGCAGCAGCGCGTCGCCGTGGCCCGCGCCCTCGCTTCCCGCCCCGAGATCATCTTCGGCGACGAGCCCACCGGAAACCTGGACTCCCGCTCGGGCGCCGAGGTCCTGGGCTTCCTCCGCAACTCGGTGCGGGAGCTGGGACAGACCGTCGTCATGGTCACCCACGACGCGACGGCCGCCTCCTACGCGGACCGGGTGATCTTCCTCGCGGACGGCCGGATCGTCGACGAGATGCTGCACCCGACGGCGGACGGCGTGCTCGACCGCATGAAGGCCTTCGACGCCAAGGGCCGTACGAGCTGACGCACCGGCGCCAGCCGTACCCGCACCCGCCCCTCCCAGGACCTCCAGGACCCACCCATGTTCCGTACCGCCCTGCGCAACGTGCTCGCGCACAAGGCGAGACTGCTGATGACCGTGCTCGCCGTGATGCTCGGCGTGGCCTTCGTCTCCGGCACCCTCGTCTTCACCGACACCCTCTCCCAGGCCCTCCGCAAGGAGTCCGCGAAGAGCTACGACGACGTGGCCGTCGCCGTCGCCCTGCGCCCGAACCCCGAAGAGGCCCGTACCACTCCGGGCCTCTCCCAGCAGGTCGTCGACGAGGTCGCGAAGCTGCACGGGGTCGCCGCCGTCCGCCCGCGCGTCGACGGCTTCGCCGGCGTGCCCGACAAGGACGGCCGGCTGATCGGCGTCGGCTGGTCGAACGCCGGCGCCAACTTCACCCCCGGCAAGGACGGCAAGGACGGCGCCTACGCCTTCGCCGCGGGCGACGGGCCGACGCAGCCCGGCCAGATCGCGCTCGACCGGGCCACCGCCGAAGCGGGCGGTTACCGGGTGGGCGACACCGTCCGGGTGGCCACCAACGGCCCGGTGAAGGAGTACGTCCTCTCCGGCGTCTTCACCACCGAGGACGGCGCCGTCAACGCGGGCGGCAGCCTGGTCCTGTTCGACACCTCCGTCGCCCAGAAGCTCTATCTGAAGCCGGGCTACTTCTCCGACCTGAACGTCGTCGCCACCCCCGGCACGGACGCCGACGGGCTCCTCGACGAGATCCTGAAGGTCGTTCCGAAGGCGGCCACCGCCCAGACCGGCCAGGCCCTCGCCGACGAGCAGGCCCGTCAGATCGAAGAGGGCCTGGGGGCCTTCAACCAGGTGCTGTTGGCCTTCGCCGGCATCGCGCTCTTCGTCGGCGTCTTCCTGATCTCCAACACCTTCACCATGCTGGTCGCCCAGCGCACCAAGGAGCTCGCCCTGATGCGGGCGGTCGGCGCCTCGCGCCGGCAGATCACCCGTTCCGTCCTGGTGGAGGCCGGTCTCGTCGGCCTGGTCGCCTCCCTCAGCGGCTATCTGCTCGGCATCGGTCTGGCCGTCGGCCTGCGCTCCGTGATGAACGCCTTCGAACTGAAGGTCCCGGACGGTCCGCTGGTCCTCGAAGCCACCCCGGCCGTCGCCGCCTTCGGCATCGGCGTCCTGATCACCATGCTGGCGGCCTGGCTGCCCGGCCGGCGCGCCGCGAAGATCCCGCCGGTCGCGGCGATGAGCAGCGTCCACGCCACCGCGAGCGCCAAGTCGCTGGTCGTCCGCAACTCCATCGGTGCGGCGATCACCGCGATCGGCGCCGTCCTCATCGTGCTCGGCGCGGGCCAGGGCGGCGACACGGGCCGCATGGCGATCGCCGGCGGGACCTTCGCCGCCCTCATCGGCGTGATCGTGCTGATCCCGATGCTCTCCCGGCCCGTGATCGCCCTGCTCCGTCCGCTCTCCGAGGGGGCCTTCGGCGTGGCCGGCAAGCTCGCCGGGCTGAACGCGGTCCGCAACCCGCGCCGCACCGGCGCCACCGCGTCCGCACTCGCCATCGGGCTGACCCTGGTCACCGGGCTCACGGTGATCGGCACGAGCGCCGGCGCGGCCCTGGACAAGATCACGGTCGACCGGATCAAGGGCGACTACATGATCAGCATGGCGGGCGGCACGGGCCTCGGCGAGGAGGCGCTCACCGCCCTGGAGAAGGCCCCGGGCGTCACCGCGGTCTCGCCGCAGCAGGCCGGCTCCTTCCGGCTCGACGGAGAGTACGCCTCCGCTTCCGGCGTCACTCCGGGGGGCATCGAGAAGGTCCTCCGACTCGACGTCACGGACGGGTCGATGGCCTCGCTCGGCCGGGGCGGGATCGCCGTCGCCGCCGACACCGCCGAGTCCCGTGGCCTGAAGGTCGGCTCGACCGTTCCCGTCGAGTACGCGGACAAGCAGAAGGCGGAGCTGACCGTCGGCGCGATCTACGAGGGCAACCCCTTCGTCTCCCCCGTGCTCATCGACAAGGAGGTCCTCGGCGCGCACGAGCAGCAGCCGTACGTCCCGCAGATCTTCGTCGCGATGGACGGCGGTGCCTCGGAGGCCCACGCGAAGGCCCTGGCCAAGGCGATGGGTGACAACCCGGCCATCACCGTGATGGACAAGAAGGACATCCGCGATGCCTTCGGCGGCCCGATCAACGTGCTCCTGAACATCATGTACGGCCTGCTCGGCATGGCCCTGATCATCGCGGTCCTCGGCGTCGTCAACACCCTCGCGATGTCCGTCTTCGAGCGGCGGCAGGAGATCGGGATGCTCCGCGCCATTGGCCTCGACCAGCGTCGGGTGAAGCGGATGGTCCGTCTGGAAGCCGTCGTCATCTCGGTGTTCGGCGCGGTCGTCGGCATCGGCCTGGGCTCGTTCCTCGGCTGGGCGATCGGCGAGACCCTCAAGGACGGCATGCCGGGCTACGCCCTGGTGATGCCCTGGAGCCGGATCGCGCTCTTCGTGGCCCTGGCCGCCCTGGTCGGCGTCCTCGCCTCGCTGTGGCCGGCCCGGAGCGCGGCGAAGCTGAACATGCTCTCCGCCATCAAGGCCGAGTAGGGCGCGTCCGAGGGCGACGGAGGGTCGGGTTCCCGCGGGAGCCCGACCCTCCGCGTGCGGCTCAGGCCTTCTCGGTCCAGAGGCGCGGTCGCAGCGCCGTGCCGCTCGGGCCCGCTGCCGGGGTCTTCACCGCGAGGAACTGGTTCACGCCGATCCGGTTGCGTTCGAAGGAGACCGCCGAAGCCGCCATGTAGAGCCGCCAGATCCTGGCCCGCCCGGGCGAGGTCAACCGGACCGCCCGGTCCCAGTCGCGCTCCAGGTTCGCCACCCAGCGGCGCAGCGTCAGCGCGTAGTGCTCGCGGAGCGCCTCCACGTCCCTGACCTCGAAGCCGGCGTCCTCCAGGGTCGTCAGGGTGCGCCCCATGGGGGCGAGTTCACCGTCCGGAAAGACGTACGCATCGATGAAGGCGTCGATCTCGTAGGCGTCTTCGTCGGGCTCGGGGCGCCGGGAGATCTGGTGGTTGAGGAGGCGTCCGCCGGGCTTGAGCAGCCCGTACAGGGTGTCGGCGTACTCCCGGTACCGGACGGCGCCGACGTGCTCGGCCATGCCGATCGAGGAGACGGCGTCGTAGGGGCCGTCGGCGACGTCCCGGTAGTCCTGGACCCTGATCTCGACCAGGTCGGCGAGGCCCTCGTCGGCGACCCTCCCCCGGGCGTAGGCGGCCTGTTCCCGGGAGAGGGTGACGCCGACGACCCGGGCGCCGTAGGTGCGGGCGGCGTGGACGGCCATGGAGCCCCAGCCGCAGCCGACGTCGAGGAGCCGGTCGCCCTCCTTCAGGTTCAGCTTGCGGGCGATGAGGTCCAACTTGTCGTGCTGGGCTCCCTCCAGGGTGGCACCGGCGTCCGCATCGGGCCAGTACGCGCACGAATAGACCATCGAGGGACCGAGGACCAGTGCGTAGAAGTCGTTTCCCACGTCGTAGTGGTGACTGATCGCCTGCTCGTCGCGCCGTTTGCTGTGCCGCCTGCCGCTGCGGCCCTGCACCTCCTCGACCGGTGGCTTCGGCGGCGGCAGCGGGCCGGCGAGCCGCAGCAGGGCGCGGGCGGCGGCGCGGAGCGCGGGGTCCCGCAGGGAGTCGAGCAGGCTCCTGGTCTCCTGGCCGCGGTCCCACAGGAGGCCCGAGAGCCGGTCGAGGAGCTCGTAGAGGTCGCCCTCGACGTCGATCTCGCCGGCCACCCAGGCCCGGGCCAGGCCGAGTTCACCGGGTTTCCAGATCATTCTCCGCAGGGCCCTGCGGTCGCGGACGATCAGGACGGGGCCATCGGCATCGGCCGGTGCGGTGCGCGGCGCTTCCCCGGAAGGGCGGTGGCGAGCGACGGGCGGGCCGGCCTCACTGCCGTCCCAGGCTCGCAGACGGACCGGGAGCGGTCCTCCGAGGAGTTCCTCGGCGAGTGTCATCAGCCGCGACGCGGCGTCGGCCATGGTGCGCACCTCCGTGATCTCGTGCCCCAGGAATGCTCGTCACCCAGGGAACACCGTCCGGGGGCGCCGGCAGTCCCGCCGCAGCGCAACGAGTCGGCAAAACACGCGGAGGAACGCGCGAAGGGCCGTCCGCACCACGGATGGCGGACGGCCCTTTCGGACGTGCTGAGGGGGCGTTAGGAGGCCTTGGCCTTCTCCTGCACCGGGGCGGCCGGCGCCGGGGCGGGCTTGGCCGCCTCGTAGAACTCCTCGCGCGGCGTCTCCATGGCGCCGAGCGACACGACCTCGCGCTTGAGGAACATGCCGAGGGTCCAGTCGGCGAAGATGCGGATCTTGCGGTTCCAGGTCGGCATCGCCATGCCGTGGTAGCCACGGTGCATGTACCAGGCGAGACGGCCCTTGAGCTTGATCTTCATCTTGCCCATGACGATCATCGCGACGCCCTTGTGCAGGCCGAGGCCAGCCACCGCGCCCTTGTTGGCGTGGCTGTACTCCTTCTGCGGGAAGCCGCGCAGGCCGGCCACCACGTTGTCGCCGAGGACCTTGGCCTGGCGCAGGGCGTGCTGGGCGTTCGGCGGGCACCAGGCGTTCGGGTTGCCGGCCCTACGGCCGACCATGTCCGGGACCTGGGCGTTGTCGCCCGCGGCCCAGACGTGGTCCATGCCGTTGACCTGCAGCTTCTCGTTGCAGTCGACGTGGCCTCGGGGGCCGAGCGGCAGACCGAAGCGGGAGAGCGCCGGGTTCGGCTTCACGCCGGCGGTCCAGACGATCGTGTTGGAGTCGACCTCGAGGCCGTTCTTCAGCATGACGTGGCCGTCGACGCAGGAGTCCATCGAGGTCTCGAGGTAGATTTCGATCCCGCGGCCCTCCAGGTGCTCCTTGCCGTACTGGCCGAGCTTGGGGCCCACCTCGGGGAGGATCTTGTCGGCCGCGTCGACCAGGATGAAGCGCATGTCCTCGCGGGACACGTTCTGGTAGTACTTCGCGGCGTCGCGGGCCATGTCCTCGACCTCGCCGATGGTCTCGGCGCCGGCGAAGCCACCGCCGACGAAGACGAAGGTCAGGGCCTTGCGGCGGACCTCCTCGTCGGTGGTCGAGTCGGCCTTGTCGAGCTGCTCGAGGACGTGGTTGCGCAGGCCGATGGCCTCCTCGATGCCCTTCATGCCGATGCCCTGCTCGGCGAGGCCGGGGATCGGGAAGGTGCGGGAGACCGCGCCCATCGCGATGACCAGGTAGTCGAAGGGCAGCTCGTACGCCTCGCCGACGAGCGGCGAGATCGTGGCGACCTTGCGGTCCTGGTCGATGGTGGTGACCCGGCCGGTGAGCACCTCGGCTCCGCGGACGACGCGTCGCAGCGGGACGACGACGTGACGCGGCGAGATGCTGCCGGCGGCGGCTTCGGGGAGGAAGGGCTGGTAGGTCATGTACGACCGCGGGTCGACGACCGTGACGGTCGCTTCCGCGTAGCGCATCTTCTTGAGGATGCGCCGAGCTGCGTACAGGCCTACGTACCCGCCGCCTACTACGAGGATCCTGGGACGCTCCGTGGTGCTCATGGGATCGAGTATCCACCCCTCCTCAGGGGGGTGCTCGTGCGCCCCTTCACAAGGACCGGGGGCACCTCTGCTACACTCCGCCGCCCACGTGATCCACATCATGGTGCTGCAAAGGAACCGGGGTGCACTGGCGAACGTTGTTCACCCCCCGTGAACTGGCCCGGAGAGCCCCCGTTAACCCTGAACCACGGGGTCCGTTCACACGATGGAAACATCGAGCCAATCGGCCTCCACGCCTGCGAAAGGGCCCCGGGACACCGCTCGGAGGGCCCAAAGACCCTCCTGGGGCGCCGTCAGGGCCCTTTTCCTTGTGAAGAACTTCACGAACCTTTTCGGGCGGAGGGTCCCGACGGGTCCCCGAGGCCCTCGGAAACCCCCCTCCACAGGGCCTGATAGCCGCGCGCTATGCGACGGATAGCGCGATCCCATCGAGGATGTCGTGCTCGCTGACCACGACCTCCGCGGCTCCGACCCGCTCCACGACCTCCCGCAGGACGAGCGCCCCGGCGACGATCACGTCGACCCGGCCGGGATGGATGACGGGGATCGCGGCCCGCTCCTCGTGGGTGGAGGTGAGGAGCCGCTCGGTGACCTCGGCGACCTGCGCGGCGGAGATCCGGGCGTGGTGGATCTTCTCGGAGTCGTACTCCCGGAGCCCCAGGGCGATGGCGGCGACCGTGGTGACCGAGCCCGCCAGGCCGACCAGGGTCCGTGCGGTGTCGATGGGCACGGTCTCGGCCGCCAGGTCGAGGGCGGCGCGGACGTCGGCCCGGATCGCGGCGACCTCCTCGGCCGTCGGCGGGTCGTGCCGGACGTGCCGCTCGGTGAGCCGGACACAGCCGATGTCGACCGAGCGGGCGGCCTCGACGTGGGCGTTGCCGACCACGAACTCGGTGGAGCCGCCGCCGATGTCCACGACCAGGCGCCGGTCGTCGCCGTGCAGTTCGCCGGTGGCACCGGTGAAGGAGAACGCGGCCTCCTGGTCGCCGGTGATGACCTCGGGCTCCACGCCCAGGATCTCGACGACCCCGTTCACGAACTCCTCGCGGTTCTCGGCGTCGCGGGAGGCGGAGGTGGCGACGAAGCGGATCCGCTCGGCGCCCAGCTCCTTGATGACCCCGGCGTACGCACGGCAGGCGGCGAAGGTCCGGTCCAGTGCCTCGGGAGCGAGTCGGCCGGTCCTGTCGACGCCCTGGCCGAGCCGGACGATCGTCATCCGCCGGTCCAGCTCGATCAGGTCACCGGTGTCCGGATGGACGTCGGCGACGAGCAGGCGGATCGAGTTGGTGCCGCAGTCGATTCCGGCGACCCGGGTCATTCCGAGGACTTCCCTTCGTCGGTGCACGGGTTCACGCAGGGGCCCTTCGCCCACCACTCGGGCAGCATCGCGAGCGCCTCGTCGCCGAACGGGTTCACGCCCGGGCCGGCGACGAGCGCGTGGCCGACGAGGACGTGCAGGCACTTGACCCGGTCCGGCATGCCGCCGGCGCTCGGGAAGCCCTCCAGGACCTCGATGGCGTCACGGCGCGCGATGTAGTCCTCGTGCGCGGCCCGGTAGGCGGCGGCGAGCTCCGGGTCGGTGGCGAGCCGGGCCTGCATCTCCTTCATGACCCCGTTGGCCTCCAGGGTGCCGATGGCCGAGGCCGCCCGGGGACAGGTCAGGTAGTACGTGGTCGGGAAGGGCGTGCCGTCGGGGAGCCGGGGCGCGGTCTCGACGACGTCCGGGTTGCCGCACGGACAGCGGTGCGCGATGGCGCGCAGGCCGCGGGGCGGGCGGCCGAGCTGGAGCTCGAAGGCGGCGATGTCCGTCTCGGTGGGCTCGGTGCGTTCGGTCTGCGGAGGGGGCGTTTCCATGTCTGCCTTGCTCGTGTGTCGGGCGACCAAGAGGCCTGGTCAGGGGCGGTCGGCGTGGTCGACGCCGTCCCAGAGGTTGTCGTACCAGGGGCGGTCGTCCGCGCCCTGGTCGGTGCGGGGCCGCTGCTCCGCGTCGGGGTCGTTCACGGTGAAGCCGGTCTCGCCGGGGAGCACGTAGTGCAGGTGCTCGCGGGCGAGGCGGCGGACGTAGGCCGGGTCCTGGAGGCGGGCCTTCTCGTCCTTCAGTTCCTCGACCCGCCGGGCGGCCTCGGCGACGCGGCGCTCCTGCTCGGCGATCTCCCCCTGCTGGGACACGTAGCTCCGCATCGGATAGGCCAGCGCCACGACGAGGGAACAGACCACGAGGGCGAGGAAGGCCGCACGGCCGGTGAGCCGGGAGCGACGGTCTTGGCGGCGGGTCTGTGAGCGGTAGACACGGGCGGCGGTCTGCTCGCCGAGCAGTCTGATCCGGGTCGCGGTGGAGAACCGGTCCCGGTCCTTCGCGGCCATGTCGTGTCGCCTCCCCTGTTCACGCGTACGTCCCCGCACACGGTACGGGACCGAGTACGGGGACGTACGGAAGCTGGTCTACGCAGCGGCTCCGCCCTGGGGCGAAGCTCAGCCCTTGAAGCGCGGGAAGGCGCTGCGACCGGCGTAGACCGCGGCGTCGTCGAGGATCTCCTCGATGCGCAGCAGCTGGTTGTACTTGGCGACGCGCTCGGAGCGGGCCGGCGCGCCGGTCTTGATCTGGCCGCAGTTGGTGGCGACGGCGAGGTCGGCGATGGTGACGTCCTCGGTCTCGCCGGAGCGGTGGGACATCATGCACTTGAAGCCGCTGCGCTGGGCCAGCTCGACGGCGTCCAGGGTCTCGGTCAGCGAGCCGATCTGGTTGACCTTGACGAGCAGGGCGTTCGCGGAGCCCTCCTCGATGCCGCGGGCCAGGCGCTCCGGGTTGGTGACGAACAGGTCGTCGCCGACGAGCTGGACCTTGGAGCCGAGCTTGTCGGTGATGACCTTCCAGCCGGCCCAGTCGTCCTCGAACAGCGGGTCCTCGATGGAGACCAGCGGGTACGCGGCGACGAGCTCCTCGTAGTACTCGGTCATCTCGGCGGCCGAGCGGGACTTGCCCTCGAACTCGTACGTGCCGTCCTTGTAGAACTCGGAGGCGGCGCAGTCGAGGGCGAGCGCGATGTCCTTGCCGGGGACGTAGCCGGCCTGCTTGATGGCCTCGACGATGAGGTCGAGGGCGGCGCGGTTGGAGTCCAGGTTCGGGGCGAAGCCGCCCTCGTCGCCCAGGCCGGTGGAGAGGCCCTTGGTCTTCAGGACGGACTTGAGGGTGTGGTAGACCTCGGTGCCCCAGCGGAGGGCCTCGGAGAAGGACTCCGCGCCGATCGGGGCGATCATGAACTCCTGGATGTCCACGTTGGAGTCGGCGTGCGACCCACCGTTGAGGATGTTCATCATCGGAACGGGCAGCAGGTGCGCGTTCGGGCCGCCCAGGTAGCGGAAGAGCGGGAGGTCGCTGGCCTCGGAGGCGGCGTGCGCGACGGCGAGGGAGACGCCGAGGATGGCGTTGGCGCCGAGCGAGGACTTGTCCGGGGTGGCGTCCAGGTCGAACATGGCCTGGTCGATCAGCCGCTGCTCGGTGGCGTCGTAGCCGACGAGCTCCGGGCCGATCTGCTCGATGACGGCGAGGACGGCCTTCTCGACGCCCTTGCCCTGGTAGCGGTTGGGGTCACCGTCGCGAAGCTCAAGGGCCTCGAACGCACCGGTGGAGGCGCCGGACGGAACGGCAGCACGGCCGGTGCTGCCGTCGTCGAGGCCGACCTCGACCTCGACCGTGGGGTTGCCTCGGGAGTCCAGGATTTCCCGGGCTACGACGACGTCGATGGACGGCACGAGCATCTCCTTCTGGGATGTGACGCTGGATGTGACGCAAGGTCGGTGCAGGGTCGCTTGGCCTTGCGGCAAGAGCCTAACCGGCTCGGGGGCTCCGGCCCGCCGCGCGCCCGCCCCCTGGGACGAAAAAGGACCCAAGGGCACGTACATCGGGACGAAAGATCCCAGATCTACTGGACGGTAACCCTCGCGGTCGTCAGGTCCCCTTCCCCGCCAGGGCCCCGGAACGGGGGAACCCCGGTCCGGCGCGCACGGGGGAGGGGCGCGCCGGACCGGGGTGGTCACCGCGGGAGGGTCGTCGGCACCGCGCGAGCCGCCGGACTCACACGGGCCGCCGGGCTCACTTCAGGTGGAGCTGCTGGCCCGGGTAGATGAGGTCGGCGTTCTCGACGACGTCCTTGTTCAGCTCGAAGAGCTTGGCCCAGCCGCCCTTGACGCCGTGCGCCTGGGCGATCTTGCTGAGGGTGTCGCCGGAGACGACCTTGTACTCGCCGTCACCCTTCTTCACCTTCTTGCCGGTGGGGGTGGTGACGGTCTTCTTCGCGGCCTGCGGCGCGGCCTGCTGGGCGGCCTTCTTCGGGGCCTGGCGCTGCTGGCTGCGGGTGGTCGGCTGCTCCGTCTCGCGCTGCTTCGGAGCGGCCTGCTGGGGGGTGCTCTCGACGGTGCCGCCGGAGTAGGAAGCGCTGGAGAGGCCGACGCCACAGCTCGGCCAGGCACCCTTGCCCTGGCCCGCGAGGACCTTCTCGGCGATGGCGATCTGCTGGGACTTCGAGGCCAGGTTGGCGGTCGGGGCGTAGGCGGTGCCGCCGTACGCGGCCCAGGTGGAGGCCGAGAACTGCAGGCCGCCGTAGTAGCCGTTGCCCGTGTTGATGGCCCAGTTGCCACCGGACTCACAGGCGGCGACGACGTCCCACTCGGCGGCGGTGGCGGCCGAGGCGGTGCCCGCGGTCAGCAGCGGCGCGGCGACGGCGGCACCGGTGACACCGGCGAGCGCGACGACCTGGGCGGCCTTGGAGGGACGGCGGTGTTTGCCCTTGGCGGAAAACAGCATGGGAATTCTCCTCACCGACGCCTGCGAGGTGAGCTGTCGGGTTCGGGCCGAAGAGTTGCCCGGCCGCGCGTCTGGCACGCGACTTCACCCCAAGCCGGTCTCCGGCGGTCCGTCTCGACCGCCGGGCCCGGCGCTTACCTTGGGTCCCCCGCTCCTGCCTTCGGCGCTTGCGCGACGACTGTTCCCATCGGCCGACGGCAGGATTCGGCGTTTCGGTCGACGGGGCCCGCGGTGGCGAGCGGTGACGACCGTAGACACAGACCCACCGGAAGTTCAAAGAGGCCCATGGGGGACATATCGCCCCTCCTTGCCTTCCGGCGGGTGCTGTTTGCGCAGGTGAGAGCCGGCGGAAGCGAAGTTTCCGGACGTGACACGCCAGTTGGGACGAAGAGACCCATGTCTCACTTACGCAGAACCGGACATAAGGCGACCAATCACCCCTCCGCCGCGACCGGATCCGCCGTCAGGTCGAGACTCTGACCAGGCAGGATCAGATCCGGATCGGTCCCCACGGTCTGCCGGTTGGCGTCGTAGAGCGCGGTCCACCCACCGGGGAGTTCGTTCTCCTGGGCGATGTCGGACAGGCTGTCGCCGGGTCGCACGGTGTATTCGCCCGAAGTGCCCTTACTGTCCTTTTCGGCGGAAGCTTTCGCCCCGTCAGTCGCCGACTGGACGTCGCCCCCGCTCACGCCCGAAGCATGCCGACCCGCATCGGATGAATTGCCCGGCATGCCACTTTCCTCCGGTGCCGCCTCGCCCCGGTGCTTGCCGGTGCCCGGCGTGGCCGACGGCACCTCACCTTCCGGAATTCCCGGCGAAACAGACACATCGGGCGTAATGGATGCATCAGGGGCGGTCGGTGCCGTCGGATCGACGGGAGCGGTCGATCCATCCGGATTGACCGATGCGTCAGGAGTTGACGGAATCGTCGGATATGCCGGAGTGGTCGGGTGCGTCGGAGTGGCGGAGGTCGCCGGGGCGCTCGGGGTCACGGGCGCGGCGGGCTGCTGAGTCGCCCCTTGCCCACCCGCGGAGGACACCGGCTCACCGCCGGTGCGATTGGACTCCGGAGGCGGGCCCGTGGGCGCCGCCGGGGTGACGGCGGGCCCGGGGTTCACTCCGGTGGCCTTGCCGTCGTTCTTCAGGCCGGCGATCGGCGCACAGGTGGCCCAGTCGTTGCTGCCCCCGGCGAGCGCCTTCTCGGCCACCGCGATCTGCTGGGCGCGGCTGGCCAGGTCGGGGCTGGGCGCGTACGCCAGACCGCCGTTCCGCTCCCAACTGTCCTGGGTGAACTGGAGTCCGCCGTACATCCCGTTGCCGAAGTTGGCGCTCCACTGTCCGCCGGACTCGCATTCGGCGACCCGGTCCCACGTGGCGGCGTCGGCGGCGGAGGCAGACCCGGTGGCGAGCAGCGGCAGCGCCATCGCGGAACCGGTCACACCGGCGGCGACGACGATGGCGGGGGCCTGACGGGGGCGACGGTGTCGTCCGTTCCCGGAACGCATAGGAACGCCTTTCGCGTGGCGGCTGAGATTCCGGTGAACGTAGCGGCATTCGAACGTCCGTCACAAGTCGATGGACGCGCGATCACGCGAAGATCACATTTCTGATGCCACGTCAGTTACCAGAAGGGGTGCGGAAGGGGAGAACTCCACCGGAAGCGTGCGCAAACCACGCATGATGAGCCCTCCGCGCCACCGCAGTTCGGTCGGATCCACGGCAAGTCTCAGGTCCGGCAGGCGAGTCAGCAGCGTCGAGAGCGCGGCCTGTCCTTCCAGGCGGGCGAGCGGTGCGCCCAGGCAGTAGTGGATGCCGTGCCCGTACCCGAGGTGCTGGTTGTCGCGGCGGGCGAGGTCGAGCACGTCCGGTCCGTCGAACCGCTCCGGGTCCCGGTCGGCGGCGGCCAGCACCACCAGCACCGGGTCGCCCGCCGGGATCTCCTGCCCGCCGATGGTCAACGCCCGCGTCGCGTAGCGCCAGGTCGCCATCTCCACCGGCCCGTCGTACCGCAGCAGCTCCTCGACGCCCGTCTCCAGGAGTCCGGTCTCCCCCGCGGCCAGCGAGACCTGGAGCCGCTCGCGCTGATCGGGGTGGCACAGCAGCTGGTACACGCCGTTGCCGATGAGGTTGACGGTCGTCTCGAAGCCGGCGAAGAGGAGGATGAAGGCCATGGCGGCGGCCTCGTTCTCGGTGAGGTGCTCCCCGTGGTCGGAAGCCCTGATGAGACCCGAGATGAGGTCGTCCCCGGGTTCCTCCCTCTTGCGGTGGATCAGCTCGGCGAGATAGCCGCGCATCTTCTTCACCGACCGGGCGACCCCGCCGCGCGGTCCCCCGCCGTGCCGGATCATCATCCCGGCCCAGTCCCGGAAGTCGTCCTGGTCCTCCTGCGGCACCCCGAGGAGGTCGCAGATCGCGTAGATGGGGAGCGGGAAGGCGAACTCGTGGATGAGGTCGGCCGACCCCTTCTCCACGAACCGGTCCATGAGCCGGTCGGTGAGCTCCTGCACCCGCGGGGCGAACTCGGCGACCCGGCGCGGGGTGAAGGCCTTCGAGACGAGCCGCCGCAGCCGGGTGTGGTCCGGCGGGTCGATGTTGAGCAGATGCGTCATCAGCTCGGCCTTGCGCTCGCCCGGGATGCCCGTCTTGCCCTTTGCGTGCGGGGATTCGTCGTGGTGCGCGGGATTCTTGGAGAGCCGCTGGTCGGCCAGGGCCTGCCGGGCGTCCGCGTACCGGGTGACGAGCCATGCCTCGACCCCGCTGGGCAGCGTCGTCCGGTGGACCGGCGCGTGCTTCCGCAGCCAGGCGTAGGCGGGGTACGGATCGCTCGCGAACTCCCAGGTGAAGAGGGTGGGAGCGGGCTCGGGGGTGGGGGCGGTGCTCACGCCACGACCGTACAGGGCGCCCCCGGGAGGCACGCTCGTGGAGAAGGTGTGATCAAGTGGTGGAGGCCGTGCCCTAGATTCGTGCCGGTGGACCCTCAGCTGCTCAGAAGCACGTTCGCGATCGTCGAGAGACGCGCCGACCATGCGGTCACGTTCTTCTACTCGCACCTCTTCTGGCACAACCCCGGCGTGCGCGCGCTCTTCCCCGCGGACATGGCCCCCCAGCGGGACCGGCTCTTCGCCGCACTCACCCGTGTCGTGACCCGACTGGAGGACCCCGGGCTCGCCGACTACCTGGGGCAGTTGGGCCGCGACCACCGCAAGTTCCTCGCCTCCCCCGCGCTGTACGCGGCCGTCGGGCAGAGCCTGCTCGCCGCCTTCGCCCACGCCGCCGGTGCCGGCTGGACGACCGAGGCGGAGAAGGCCTGGGGAGAGGCCTACGGGCACATCGCCGATCTGATGCTGGCCGGGGCATCGGAGTCGGCCCGGGCCGGTGAACCCAGCTGGTGGGACGCGGACGTCGTCCGGCACCAGAGGCACGGCGACGACCTGGCCGTCCTGACGCTGCGGCCACGGCAGCCGTTGCCGTTCCGCGCCGGCCAGTACGTCAGCGTCAGTTCGCTGCGGGTCCCGCGCGTCTGGCGCACCTACTCCCTCGCGGACGCGCCCCGACCGGACGGCACCGTCGAGCTGCACGTGAGCCGGGTCGCGGGCGGCGCGATGAGCACGGTGCTCGTCACGCAGACGGATCCGGGCGAGGTGCTGCGGCTCAGCGCTCCCGGCGGCGGACTCACCGCGCGGACCGCGCCGGGCGGGCTGCGCACCTACGTCTGCGGGGGCACGGGATGGGCCCCCGTCCGCGCGCTGCTGGCGGAGGCCGCCGGGACCGAGCCGGACCTGGAGGGCCGGTTGTTCATGGTGGCGCGCTCCAAGGAGTACCTGTACGGGCGTGCGGAGGCCGAGCTGCTGAAGGAGCGCCTGCCCGGCCTCAGCGTCACCTACATCACGGCCGCGCCGAACCGGCGCCGGGACCAGGCGACCGAACGGCTGCTCCAGGCGCTGCGGGCGTGCGTCCGCTGGTCCGCCCACGACGTGTACCTCGCGGGACCACCGGCCTTCGTCACGGAGGTCGCCGAGGTGCTGGAGGAGTTGGGCACCGACCCGGCACGCATCCACCACGACACCCTGCCGCCCGCGGGCCGCTTCGCCACCCGGCCGAGCAGCGCCGCCGAGCGCCTCCTGGGCCCGCCGGCCCCCGCCTGGCACGACCCCGCGGCGAGGGCCCCGCGCGAGCGGTGACGGCGGGGCCGGGCACCCGGCACTCCGGTCACACGCCCTCCACTCGCGCCCCGGTCATACGCCCCCGGTCACGCGCGCTCAGCGCACGCCCCGGTCACACGCCCTCCGCCGCACGGATCGCGTCCCGATAGGCGCGGGCCGCCGCGCGCAGGGCCGCCTCGGGATCCACCCCGGACGCCTCGGCACGGGCCGCCAGGGCGAGCAGTTCGTAGCCGATGCCCTCGCCCGTCGGGAGCTTCACGTCGAGGCCCGCCGACCGGACCCGGCCCGCGAGCTTGGTGGCGAGTGCGAGTCCGGGCTGCCCGAGGGGCACCCCGTCGGTGACGGACTCCCGCTGCTTCTCGATCGCCTTGGTGCGCAGCCAGTGCGCGTGGACGTCCTCGGGGGTCTCGGCGGTTTCGTCGCCGAAGACGTGCGGGTGCCGGTGGACCAGCTTCTCGACGAGCGTCCCCGCGACGTCGTCCACGGAGAACGGTTCCTCCGTGTCCTCCTCCGCGATCCGGGCGTGGAAGACGACCTGGAGGAGGACGTCCCCGAGCTCCTCGCGCAGTTCCTGCCGGTCGCCGTCCTCGATCGCCTCGACGAGCTCGTACGCCTCCTCGATGGCGTACTTGGCGAGTCCCCGGTGCGTCTGCCCCGAGGTCCAGGGGCACTCGCGACGGATGCGGTCCATGATCTGCACGAGGTCGAGGAGGCGGGCGCCGGGCAGGTCGTAGGAGCCGGGCAACAGCTCCAGGTCGGGCATGGAGACCCGTCCGGAGCCGGCGAGCCGGGCGAGGCCGTCGGTCAGCGCCCGGTCCCCCTCGCCGGAGGGCAGCAGCACGACCGTGCGGCCGCCCCCGGAACCCCCCTCCCGGGAGGGGTCCCCGGCGCAGGCCGCGACGAGCTCCTCGGCGGTCGGCCGGAGGTGCTCGACGACGATCCCGGCCTCCCGCAGATAGGGGAGCTGGGGGTGGTGCTCGTCGGGGCAGAGCACCCGGTCGGCTCCGTGCAGCGCCTGCCAGGCGGGCCAGGACAACAGTCCGGGGGCCACGCGGTGGCTGGCGGTGAGCAGGACGATGCGGCCGGGGCTCTCAGAAGTCACCCCTCGAACCTACCCCGCCACCGGGGCTCAGGTTCCGGCCGGGACGGCGGCGGGGTCCTGGCTGATCTGACGGAGCCAGGGGGCGGTGGTGGCGGAGAGCCGGATCTGTGCGTCGTCCCAGGTGCCGTAGCGCGGGTTGACGTCGATGGCGAGCTCCTCGGAGGCGGCGGAGAAGACGTCCGTCAGCTTCTTCTGGCCCTCGGCGCTCTCGGTGACGCCGAGCTTCTCGGCGATCTTGTTCATGAGGACGTTGCGGCGGACGAAGTCGTCGATCTGATCGGGTGCCACGCCCTGCTCCTGGAGGAGGACGGCCGCGAGCCGGTCCTCGCCGCCGCTCTGCCGGACGAAGGCGGTCCGGGTCTCCTGGAGCTCGGCCCGGGTGGCGGTGACGCCGTTGTCCGCGGCGACCTTGTCGACGACCCGGTCGAAGATCATGACGTTGAGCTTGCGGCGGCTGAGGTCGCCGGTGGCGGCCACCAGTTGGACGGACTGCGGAGAGGCCGCCTGGGCGGCCCGTACGTCCCTCACCTGTGCCTGGAGGCTGGAGACGTCGATCCGTTCGCCGCCGACGACGGCCGCCGCTCCTGGGTGGGCATCGCTGCCGCAGGCGGTGAGCAGCGGGGCCGCGGCGAGGAGCGCGGCGGAGACGGTGAGCGCAGTGCGGCGGTGCAAAGGAGCCTCCCGGGCTGGTCGTGCGTCAGTTGAACGACCTTGCGGTGATCGATGGTAGGGAGTCGCCGGGGCCGGAGCCACCACTTCGGAGCGACTGTTTCCCCCAACGACTCACCCGTCACCCTGGTGTCGGCTCGTTCCGGGCCCGCGTCAACCCCGGAACCGGTCCTTCCATCGGGTGTCGGACCGTCAGGACCCGGCGATCGCCCCGGTGCCGGCCGCACCGTCCGCCCGTCTCGCCGCGCCCTTCCCCGCCCCCTCCTCACCTCTTGCTGGACTTATCGATTTTCGATAGATTTCCATCGTGAATCGATGGAAGGACGGGACATGGGAAAGCTGACCGTGGGTGCACTGCGCGCCGTGCTCGCGGTGGTGCTCGTCGGCACCGTGTGCGGACAGGCGGGAATGGTGTGGATGCTGGCCACCGACCCGGCGGACGGATCGCTGCCGCTGACCCCGCTGCGCGTGATCACGATCCTGGGCATGGGAGCGGCCCAGGTGGCCCTGGTCTGCGTCTGGCGACTGGTGACGATGGTCCGGCGGGGGACCGTGTTCTCCCACGCCGCCTTCCGGTACGTGGACGGCGTGATCGGCGCGATCGTGACGGCCGCCCTCCTGTGGTTCGCGGTCACGGCCGTCAATGCGCCGGGTCAGCGGGAGGACCCGGGCGTCACCCTCATCATGGGCGGGATCGGCCTGGCCGTCCTGGGGGTCGCCCTCATCGTGCTCGTGCTGCGCATGCTGCTCGCCCAGGCCGTCGCGCGCGACGCCGAAGCGACGAAGATGGAGGCCGAGTTGGACGAGGTGATCTGATGCCGATCACCGTCGACATCGACGTGATGCTGGCCAGGCGGAAGATGTCCGTGGGCGAGCTCGCGGACCGCGTGGGCATCACGCCCGCCAATCTGGCGGTGCTCAAGAACGGCCGCGCCAAGGCGGTGCGCTTCACGACGCTCGCCGCACTGTGCGAGGTGCTCGACTGCCAGCCGGGCGACCTGCTGCGCTGGGAGGCCGAGGACGCCGCGGAAGGGTGACGGGCGCCCGCCGGGGAGGCCGCCCGCCCACGACGGACGGCCTCCCGCCCTTTCGGACACCCTCCCGCCCCTTCGGACACCCTCCCGGTCCCGCACCGGACCGCCGCCCGCGCCTCCGTTGATCGGCATCCCCGTCGAGGGTATCTTGCATTGCATGGTTCCTGGCGAAGCAAGATCAGAGGTGACCGGAAAGGTCGCCAGTCAGCTGCGCAAGGGCGTCCTGGAGTACTGCGTCCTCGCCCTGCTCCGCGACGGCCCGCGCTACGGCGTGGAGATCCTCGACGAACTGGCCGCCGTCAGCGTCATGACCACCAGCCAGGGAACGATCTACCCCCTGTTGTCCCGACTGCGCCGCGACGGCCTCGTCGACACCGAGCTCCGCGAGTCGGCCACCGGCCCCGCCCGCCGCTACTACACCCTCACCGCGCCCGGCAGGACCGCGCTCGCCGCGTTCGCCGAGAGCTGGCCGCGCTTCCGCGACGGCGTCGACCACTTCCTGACCGCACCCCACGGAGGCTCCTCATGACCGGAACCGAGCACCCCCTCGTGACCGACTACCTCGCCACGATCGAGCGGGAAGCGTCCTTCCTGCCCGCCGGCCGCCGCGAGGAGCTCCTCGCCGACCTGCGCGAACACCTCGCGGTCGCCATCGGGGACGAGCCGGGGCCGGAAGCGGTCCGAGCCGCCCTCGAACGACTCGGCAGCCCCTCCACCATCGTCGCCGCGGCCCGCGCGGAGGAGCCCGAGACCCCGGCCACCCCGAGCGCCACGACCATCACGACCGCCACGACCGCCACGACCGCCACGAGGCTGGAGCCGCAGCCCCGGAACGTCATCACCGCCGTCCTGATCGGCGCCACCGGACTCGTCGGCCTCGCCGACCCGCTCCCCGCCGTGGCCGTCCTCATCGCGGGACTCGTCCTGCTGTGGAGCTCGGACGCCTGGGACCGGGGCACCAAGACCCTCGCGACCGCCCTCACCCTCGCGACACCGCTCGTGATCGCCCTCGGCGGGTTGCTCCTCGCCTACCGCCTGGACCCGACCGCGCTGTTCGCCCTCGTCCTCACGGGCATCGCCCTGCCGGCCGTGGCGGCGTTCCGCCTGCTCCGCACCCAGAACCGGCCGCTGGTCGCCTGACCGGAGCCGGCCGGGGCACGCTCCCTCGCCCTCGCCCTCGGGCGACCGGACGACCAGCGCTCCCCGTCCCGCCCGGCAGCCCCGAAGGCCCTCCCCCGCCGGTCACGCGCTCCTGAGGACCACCAGGCGCTGGGTCGCCCGGGTCATCGCCACATAGCGGTCGACCGCGCCCTCGATGCCCTCACCGAAGGATTCCGGATCGACGAGGACGACCAGGTCGAACTCCAGGCCCTTGGCCAGCGAGGGGGTGAGCGAGCGGACGCGGGGGCGTTCGCGGAGGGCGGGGGCGCCGATGACGCAGGCGACGCCTTCGGCGTTCTCGGCGAGCCAGGCGTCCAGTACCGCATCGAGCCCGGCGACCTCGCCGTGGACGACGGGGATGCCGTTGGCCCGGATGGAGGTCGGCACGTTGGCGTCGGGGAGCGCGGCACGGATGACCGGCTCGGCCTCCGCCATGACCTCTTCCGGGGTGCGGTAGTTGATGCTCAGCGAGGTCAGGTCGATCCGGTCGAAGCCGACCCGTGCCAGGCGCTCGCGCCACGACTCGGTGAAGCCGTGCCGGGCCTGGGCCCGGTCGCCGACGATGGTGAAGCTCTTCGACGGACAGCGCAGCAGCAGCATCCGCCACTCCGCGTCGGTGAGTTCCTGCGCCTCGTCCACCACGATGTGCGCGAACGGGCCGTCCAGGGGCTCCCGCTCGACGGTCGGCAGGGCCCCCTCGTCGACCAGCCTGTTCCGGAGGTCCTCGCCGCGCAGCATGGTGACCGCGCCCTCGCCGTCGGCGTCGGCCGCGACGATGCTGTCGATGACCCCGGCCATCCGCTCGCGCTCGGCGGCGGCGGACGCCTTGCGGCGCAGCCGGATCCGGGCCGTTTCCGGGTCGCCGAGCCGCTGTCGGGCCGCGTCCAGGAGCGGGAGGTCCGAGACCGTCCACGCCCCGGGGTCCGCGCGCCGCAGGCGCTTCGCCTCGTCGGGGGTCAGCCAGGGCGCGCACAGCCGCAGGTACGCGGGGACCGTCCAGAGGTCGCCGACGAGGTCGGCCGCCTCCAGCATCGGCCAGGCGCGGTGCAGCGCACCGACCAGCTCCCGGTCCCGGCGCAGCGCCTTCCGGAACTGCTCTTCCGGAACCTCCTCGCCGTCGTACTGGTCGAAGAGGATCGAGACCAGGTGCTCCCAGACCTGGTCGCGGGCCTCGTTGTGCGGGGTCCCCGGTTCCGCCGCGTCGAAGGCTTCCGCCCAGTCCGCGGCGCTCAGCCGGAGGTCCGTCCCGTGGGTGGAGACGGTCATCGCTTCGGCGGGCGGTTCCTCGTAGAAGCGGACGGCCTTCTCGATCGCCCCCACCATGTCCGCGGAGGACTTGAGCCGGGCCGCCTCGGGGTCGGTCTCGGTCGCCGCCCGCGCGCCCTCGGCGACCAGGTCCCGCACGGTGCAGGTGCGGACGCCCTCCTCGCCGAGGCTGGGCAGCACGTCGGCGACGTACGCCAGATAGGGCTGGTGCGGGCCGACGAAGAGGACTCCGCCGCGGCGGTGCCCGAGGCGCGGGTCGGAGTAGAGGAGGTGGGCGGTGCGGTGCAGGGCGACGACCGTCTTCCCCGTGCCGGGGCCGCCGTCGACGACGAGGGCGCCGCGCGAGCCCGCGCGGATGATGGCGTCCTGGTCGGACTGGATGGTGGCGAGCACGTCACGCATCCGGGGCGAGCGGCTGCCGCCCAGTCCGGCGATGAAGGCGGACTGGTCGTCGAGCGCGGCGTGGCCTTCGAGGCCCTCGGCGGTGAAGACCTCGTCCCAGTAGTCGGTGATCCGGCCGCCGGTCCAGCGGTAGCGCCGGCGGCTCGCCAGACCCATCGGACGGGCGTGCGTCGCGGCGAAGAACGGCTCCGCCGCCGGGGAGCGCCAGTCGATGAGGAGTCGGCGACCGGTGCCGTCGGTGAGTCCGAGCCGCCCGATGTAGACGGGTTCGGCCCCGTCCTCGCCGACGACCCGGCCCAGGCAGAGGTCGAGCCCGAAGCGGCGCAGCGTGCGCAGCCGGCCGCTGAGGCGGTGGATCTCCGCGTCCCGGTCCATCGCCTCCCGGCCGATGCCCCCGGGTGCCTTCCGTTCGGCGTCCAGTCGCGCCGACAGTTCGGCGATCGACTCGTCGAGGCAGGCGGCGATGGCGGCGAAGTGCCGTTCATCGGCGGCGATGAGCGCCGGGTCGGCCTTGGGCGCAAGGGTGCCGGCGAGATCGAACACCTCGGCGATCAGAGATGACACGTCGTGATTACCCCGTTTTCACAGCTTCTGGATGTCGTCGAGGAGCGATTCTGCGCCACGACGGGGGCCTTGCCGCAAGGCCCCCCGTGCGCTGTACGTTGGAACAGAGGAAAGGGCCGGAACCCCAGGGGTTCCGGCCCTTTCGTCGCTGTCGCGGGAGGCGTGCGACTACTTCGCGGGGACCTCGTCCATGCAGAGGACGAACTTGTCGGCGTCCCACTGCTGCGCGAGGGCGACCTGGCCGACCTCGCCGCACTTCTCGAGGTCGAAGGTGTTGTCGATGACCTTGATGACCTTGTAGAGGTCGGCCTTGCCGGAGGAGCAGTCCGCGGCGTCGACCTTCGGGTTGTTCTCGGGACCGGTCACCACGACGCACTCGCCGGCCTTGGCGTGCACCGGGGTGTCGCCCTTGAGGTAGGGGAAGCCGAGCTTGACGGCAACGACGACGACGATCGCCACGACGACGCCGCCGACCTTCTTGAGGAGGGCGCCACCCTTCTTGGCGGGAGCAGCGGGCTGCTGCTCGGGGGTGGCGGGAGCGGGGGGCGTCGTCATGTGGGTTCCTCGAAGAGATGGAAACGATCAAACGCGAACGTTACATCTAACAAAAACGACAAAAAGGATCATGGGGAATCGTTTCCCCATCAGTTGTCGAGTCGTGATCCTGTCGCCTCGTCAGAGGCTGCGGTACGGGACCCTCCCGGGGCCGGGACCGGCCGCGAAAGGACCGGGACCGACCGCGGGCGGGAGCACCGGCGCTCCCCGGAAGGCGGCCCCGCCCCGGACCCTCAGGGCCGCTGCCCCAGCTGCCGCTGGTGGTCCAGTGCCCGTCGCAGGTCCACCGGGAGGTGGTGGTACGGGCCGTAGGCGCGCTCCGCGTCGAACAGCAGCCGCTGGAGCTCGTCCTGCCCCGCCGCGTACTCGCCCGCGGCCAGGAGCAGCAGCCCGATCCGCTGCCGGACGTCGAAGGCCCGGGCCGGCTCCCGCTCGTAGTGCGGGAGGACCGCACGGAACTCCGCGAGCGCCGCGGCCGTCTCCCCCAACTGCTCCAGGCACAGGGCCGCGTCATGGCGGAACTGCAGGAGCTGCGGGTCCCCCGGACCCGCCTCCGCGGCGCGGTCCTCCGCGAGCCGGCGCAACTCAGGCAGTGCGCGCCGGTACTGGCCGTCGTCCATCAGCGTGGACGCGTACTGCTTGCGCAGGATGCGGACGACCGGCGAGCGCTCGCCGTGCTCGGCCGCGGCAGCGGGCAGGAGGCCGCCGAGCATGTCCACGGCCTGGGTGAGCGACCCCTCCGCGAGCAGCCGCTTCACCTCGTCGACGGCCGCGGCGACGTCAGTGCGCGCCGGCGGTTCCCCGCGCGCGAACACCCGCGGGTCGGTCCGGGGATCGTTCGGCGGGGGCGGCACCGGCGCGGGGGTCGACGGCGGGGCGGGCACCGGAAGGGGCGGTGCCGGCACCGGCGGAACCGCGGCGGCCCGGGCCGCCGCCCGTTCCGGCCAGGGTGCGTGCGGTCGCAGGAACGGGCGCGTCGGGTCCATCGGGCCGGCCGGGGCGCCGCGCGCGGGAAGCAGCGGCAGCAGGTGCTCGTACACCTCGTGCGCGCCGGACGCCCGCTCCTGCGGGTCCTTGGCGAGCAGTCGCAGCACCAGCGCTTCGAGTGCTTCCGGGACCTCGGGCCGCAGCTGTCGGAGCGGCACGGGCGGCTCGTACAGGTGCCGGTGGAGCACGCCGAGCGCGGTCGAGCCCTGGAAGGGAACGTTCCCGCTGAGGAGTTCGTGGAGGAGGACGCCGAGCGCGTACAGGTCGGCGGCGGGGCCCACGGCACCGCCCATGGCCTGCTCCGGGGCCATGTACGCCGGGCTGCCGATGGGCGAGCCGGTCTGGGTGAGCCGGGTGGTGTCCGTGTCCAGGACGGAGGCCACGCCCAGGTCGAGGACGGTCACCGTGCCGTCCGGACGCACCATCACGTTCCGCGGTTTGAGGTCGCGGTGGACGATCGGGACCGCGTGCACGGCGGCCAGCACCGCGCAGAGCTGCGCGGCGATGCAGACCGCCCACTCCCAGGGGTACGGGTCGTGCTCGGCCAGGTGGTCGGCGAGGTCGGCGCCCTGCACGTACTGCATGACGAGGTAGAGGTCGTCGCCGTCGCTGCCCGCGTCGTGCACGGTCACCAGACCGGGGTGGTCGACCTGCGCGGTCACCCGGCACTCCCGCACGAAGCGGCGCCGCAGCTCCTCGGCCGCGGTGGCCGGGCCGGTCATGGTGGCCGGCCGCAGCAGTTTCACCGCGACCCGGCGGTCGAGGCGGCCGTCGTACGCCGTCCAGACCTGCCCCATCCCGCCCTGCCCGATGACGGTGGCGAGTTCGTAGCGCCCCCCGATGACCCGCCCGTTCACCTGCCGCCGTCACCTTCCCGTGGATTCCCGGAGGCGTCCTTCCTCAGCAGGTCGCTGAGCTCGTCGAGCTCGGCGCGGACCTGGTCGATCCGGTGTCCGGGCACGGCGGGTTGCGGGGGTGCCGGCATCGCGGGCGGCTGGGGCGCGGGCGGTGCGTAGGCGTACGGATGGGCGCCTCCGCCGGCGCTCGGCACCGTGGCGGCCGTGCCGTACCCGTACCCCGTCGAAGGGTACGGGGGCGTGGCCGCGCCGCCTCCGGAAAGCTGCCGGAGCTCCACCACCAGGTAGTGGGTGAGGGAGCCGGCCACCAGGAGCACCATGACGCCGACGCCGATGAAGGACTCGACGGTGCCGGGGTCCTCGTCCCCGGTGGCCGCCGCATACGCGAACAGGCCCACCGACAGCAGGAAGACCGTGCCGAAGAGCACCCAGTCGCGCGCCCGGCGGGTGACGCTCGCGAGGTGCAGCAGCGGCACCCAGGCCAGGAAGCCGCAGCTGAGCAGGGCGAAGGCGGAGAAGAGGACGAGGAGCGCGATACGGCCGCCGGAGACGGGGCTCTTCGGCGGCTGCGGGGCCTGCGGGGCCTGCGGGGGGCCGTACATCCTGCTGCTCCTGCTCGAACGGATCGGGTGCGGAGACGAGCGTATACACCTCTGCCGACAAGGGCTCCGGGATGGTCAGAACCGTTGTCGAACAGATCAGGAGCAGGGCGGGCAGATCAGGAGCAGGGCGGGGACGGGGTCAGCAGCGGGAACTCACGGAGCCACCGTGCCGTCCGCCAGGCCGTCGTACAGCCCCTGCACCAGTTGGTCCCCGAGGCGCGCAGCCAGCCGGAGCGACTCCTCGAACGCGGCGAGCTCCCGGAACCGCTCCCCGAACCGACGCTGATCGACCAGCGGCAGGCGCGGCAACTGGAGGCGGCGCACATCGAGCCGGGTGGCGGTGGAGGCGTAGCTGCTGGCCTGCCGGGTGTTGGCCGTGGCCCGGAGGAAGCCGGCCAGGAACCAGGGGTCGAGGGCCGCGGGATCGGGACGGAGCAGTTGGAGGTTGCGGCCCAGTGCGGCGCCCTCGGCGGAGGCGTCGACGACCCGGACGGCCGCACCGCCGCCGAGGACCGGAACGACGACGTCCCCGAGCGCGAGCAGGACCGGCTCCTCGGGGGGGCCGTCGGGCAGCATCCCGGAAGGCTGCTGGGCGGCGAGCACGTCGTGGTCGGTCAGGACCGCGACCGGGGCGGCGGCGGGGGCGGTGCCGACGCCGCCCGCACGCAGGACCAGGGCACCGGCGCGTGCGAGTTCACCGACGGTGGTCGTGGGCCGGCCGCTCCCGGAACCCCCGGAGGCCGGGTCGGCGAGGGGAGGCGGGGTCAGTTCGCGGGTCCGGCGCAGGGTTTCGGTCAGCCGCTCGCGCACCCCGCTCAACTGGGCCGCGCCCTCGGCAGCGGCCGGCGGCAGAAGGTGGCGGGCGGGGGCGAGGTCGACGTCGTCGTCGAGGAGTTCGATGACCGGTACGGACCGGCTCGCGCCCGGGGTCCCGGTGACGGTCCCGTCCTGTTCGAAGGGCGTCCAGGAGTCCAGCACTGCGGAGTGGACGGCCGGCCAGTCCAGCCGGTCGCGGCCTTCCCGGCCCGGGCCCGTCTGCTCGGACGCGGCATCCACGAGGAGCAGTTCGGCGGCGGGGCGCTCGCCCTGAACGGGCCTGCGGAGCACCCAGAGGTGGAGCGGAATGCCGTACGGGGGAGCGGCACCGGCCGGGAGGGCGACGACCGCGCGCAGGGCTCCCCTGCGGAGCAGGTCGGCGCGGATGCGACGGCCCGAGCGGCGGGAGGCGACCGCGGGCGGCATGAGGAGGACGGCAGTGCCGCCGGGGCGGAGGCGGGCCAGGGCGTGCTGGACCCAGGCGAGCTCGGATTCGGTGCGGGCCGGGAAGCCGTACTCCCAGCGCGGGTCATAAGCCAACTCGTCGTGTCCCCAGTTCCGTTCGTTGAAGGGTGGGTGACAGAGGACGACATCTGCCGCGAGCGTCGGGAAGGCGTCGGCGCGCAGGCTGTCGCCCGACCTGACGCGGATGTCGGCGTCGGTGGCGAGGGCCAGGCGCAGGGCGGTGAGCGCGGCGAGGTCGGGATCGGCGTCCTGACCGCAGACGGCGCCGGGCCGCTCGACCGCGCTCAGCAGTCCGCCGGTCCCGGAGGCGGGGTCGAGGACCGTGAGCGGAACGCCGTCCTGGTTCCTCGGGGCGGTCGCGAGCGCCGCCATGAGGGCGGCGGGGCCGGGCGGGGTGAGCGTGTACTGGCGCGGGTTGGCGTCGAGGTGACGGCCGAGCAGGAACTCGAAGGCCGCACGGACCCCGGTTTCCGCCGCGAGCTCGGCGACCCCGCGCAGGAGCGGGACGGAGACGGCGAGTGCCGGTGCGGTGGGCGTGTGGACGGCCCGCTCGGGGCCGAGGCGCTCGGTGAGCTTCTCTTCCAGGGCGATGGGCAGCCCTTCCGCGAACCGCTGATCGGGGAGCTCGGCCAGCGCGGGCCAGGCCGCGGACCTGTCCCGCACGAGGAGGAGGGCACAGCCCGCGTGGACGAGGGCGGTGACGGCGCCGGCCGGATGGCCCGAGACCTGCTGCCAGACGCGCTCCCTGAGCGGGACCTCGGCCAGCTTGCCCTGGGCGCGGAGCCAGCGTTCGACCTCGGCGAGGGCAAAGGACGGGCTGCTCTCCGTGCCGCCGACGGGCTTGGGGAAGTCGGGATGGCGACGGCGCCAGTTGCTGACGGCGGCCCGGCCGACCCCGGCGAGCCGGGCGATCCCGGCGGCGGTCACCTCGGCGGCGCTGGTTCCGGTGGCGTCCGCTTCGGCCGCGTGCCGTTCCGTGACTTCGCCCGTTTCCTCGGTCGCGCCGCCTTCGCCCTCCCCCGTTCGCCCCACACCCGCCTCCGCTGCGTTCTCCGACACGTGACCCAACTCCCCTGGCTCGCCATCCGGCTGTGACGTCAATCCTAGCGATGAACACGCGTCGCACCACTTCACAGCACGAGTCGATTCATTTCCAGTGAACAATGTTGACTCGGTTCACAGGCTCTGCTGTGATTGCCTCATCGAACGAGGCATCCCCATCGTCCGGGAGGACACACCCATGTCGTACGACCCTCAGGTGCAGCCGACCGCCGCCCCGCGGCTCATGCGCAACGGCCTCGGCACCGCGGCCCTGATCCTCGGCATCATCGGCACGGTCTCCGGGCTCATCCCCCTCTTCTTCTGGCTGGCCGGAATCCTCGGCCTGACCGCCCTGGTCCTGGGGCTCGTCGGCAACGGCCGGGTGAAGCGCGGCGAGGCCAACAACAAGGGCGTGACGCTGACCGGCGCGATCCTGGGACTCGCCGCCCTGATCCTCTCGGTCGTCGGCGCGGTCATCACGTTCACGGCGGTCAGCGACGCGGTCGACGAGATCGACAAGGCGATCAACGATTCCGCCCCGCAGGACCCGACGGCGAAGGAGCCGGCGGCGGACCCCGCGGCGACCGACCAGCCCGCCAAGGACCTCGCCGACGGCGACACCTCGGTCTACGACGACGACCTCAAGGTCACGGTCTCGGACCCGAAGGCGTACTCCCCCAGCGAGTTCGCGGTCGGCCACACCGAGGGCAACAAGGCGTACCAGGTGACCGTGGTCATCGAGAACGGCAGCAAGAAGGACTTCGACACCGTCCTCGTCACGCTGACCGGACGGGCCGGCGAGGACGGCGTCGAGGCGGAGGAGATCTTCGACGAGAAGGTCGGCGCGGGCTTCGAGGGCACCCTCAAGCCCGGCAAGAAGGCCACCGCCACCTTCGCCTTCGACGCACCCGAGGACGCCAAGAACCTCACCGTCGAGGTCGGCCCCGGCCTCGACTACGACGCCTCCCAGTGGGAGCTGAAGATCGGCTGACCCCGGTCGGCCCGGCAGTCCCACGCACCCGCACCACGAGGATCGGGGCCCTTCGGGGCCCCTCCCCCCGTCCTCCTCCACCCCCGCCCCCGCCCCCGCCCCCGCCCCCGAAGCATCGCCCCGGAGACACCACCATGCACGCCGCCCCGCACACCCCCCGTTCCCGCCGGACCGCCGCCGCGGCCGTCCTGTGCGCGACCTTCGCGCTCGGCACCGCCGCCTGCGGCCCGGCCCCTGCCGACGCGAAGCCGACCGGTCCCTTCGGGGAGCTGTCCGGTTCGCAGATCGTCGACAAGGCCTTCGCCGCGACGAAGAGCGCGAAGTCCCTCACCGTGAACGTCGACCTGAAGTCCGCCGAGGAGCCGACCAAGGGCTACCTCTCCCTCGACACCCAGGGCCGGTGCACCGGCACGCTCACGCTGGACACGACCAACACGGCCGAGCTGGTCAAGGCCGCCGGCGACGAGAACGTCTACCTGCGCTTCGACGAGGCCTTCCTGCGCGAGCAGGTCAAGGACGAGACCCCCGAGGTGCAGGAGGCCACCCTCAAGGAGCTCCGGGGCCGTTGGATGAAGTCGCCCGCCTCCGACCCCGACAACAAGGACATGCTGGCGCTCTGTGACCTGAAGGACCTGCTCTCCGCGTTCGAGCCGGGTGCGAGCGGAATCACGAAGGGCGCGGAGACCACCGTCGGCGGCCAGAAGGCACTGGCCCTCACGGAAGCGGGCGACGGCGGCGAGACCAGCACCGTCTACGTGGCCACCGAGGGCACGCCCTACGTCCTGAAGATCGAGACGAAGGGTGGCGACGAGCCGGGGACGATCGCCTTCTCCCAGTACGGCAAGCCGGTCGAGGCGAAGGTCCCGGCGGCGAAGGACGTCGTCGCCATGGACTGACCCCGCCAATCGTGTCCACGACACGTGCGCGAGGGGGGCCGCCACAGGGGAGCGGCCCCCCTCGCGCATGCCCTTCCGGGCCGTGGTTCACAGCCGGTGACGGACCCACACGTTGGGCTCCACGTAGACCGCGTAGCCGCGCGCGAGCTCGCAGTGGACCGGCACCAGGGCGCCCCGGACCTCGACGGGGCCGTCGGTGTCGAAGGGCAGACCGGTCCACTCGCGCCACTGCTCCACGGAGCCGGAGACCGTCATCGAGGCCGGGGCCACCGACTCGATCACGCCTCCCGCGCGCACGTGGACGCGGAGCCACGCGTCGTGCGGCAGGCCGTCGGGCTCGCGGGTGCGGAAGGCGTACTCGTGCATGGGGGCCGAGGCCTCCAGGTGCTTGCCGTTGGGGCGGACCGGGGCGACCAGCTCGGAGAAGCCGCGCGCGGCGGCGTTCTCCCGCATCGCCGCGAGCATCCGGTGCGAAAGGCCCTTGCCGAGGTGGTCGAGGTGGACGGTGACCTCGATCGCGCTCACGGTGTCGGCCTCCCGGCCGTGCCGCAGGTCGGAGAAGGCCCAGTTGAGGACCTCGTCCCAGCCGCGGGCGGGCAGCTCTCCGCGGCCTTCCGCGTCGAGCCGGAAAGGCACGCTGAACGCACGGGCGACGACCGCGCCCGCGGCGTCGGTGGCGACGAGCACGTACTCCGGAAGCTCCCGGACGATCCGGCCCATGGTGGCCCAGCCGACCGGGTCGTAGAGCATGAACTCGGGCCACAGGTCCTTCATGGACCACATCGCCCCTTCGAGTTCGGGACGTTCGGCGAGGGTGGTGACGTTCAGGTCCATGCGGTCACGGTAAAGATCACCCGCCTGGTCGCCCAAACGTTTTTTCGCGCCTTCCGGACGCTACGGGAGCTTCTGCTGCGGACAACCGGCGAGGACCCGCTTCATCGCGTCCCGCTCCGCCGCCGTCACCCAGACCCCGTACTTCTTCTTGACCGCGACCTGACGGGCCACATAGGCGCAGCGGTACGCCTGGTTGGGCGGGAGCCAGCTCGCGGCGTCGCCGTCGGACTTGCGGCGGTTGGTGGCGGAGTCGACGGCCAGGAGGTTGAGCGGATCGTTGGCGAAGCGGCGGCGCGTCTCGGCGTCCCACTTCTGCGCCCCCGGACGTAGGTGACGGTGGTGCCGGTATAGGGGTCGTCGGTGAGGGTGCCGGAGGCGACCTTGCAGTGGCCGTCCGTGAAGCGGACGCCGGCCAGGTCTCGCTTCAACACGTCTTCGCGGGTTATCTGCAGCTCCTTCGTAGATGCGATGCACATGAGGCACAGCCGTGACCCACTCCTGTCCCTCACCGTTATCGGTCATGCCGTGAGGCACATGAGCGACTTCGGAGACAGGAAGTAGATCCATGACGTTATGCACAGAGAAGGCCGTATCACCCAGCACGGGCGAGATCACCTGGCTCCTGGTCGACGAGGAGACGTACGCGCCCCACCCCGAAGCCCGTGAGTTCTCCCTGTACCTGCGCGGAGCCGGGCGGTCACCGCAGACACAGCGCGCGTACATCCCCAGAATCGGCCGCTTCCTCAATTGGTGCGCAGAGCGGGGTACCGACTGGAGGACCGTCCGGCTCGGGGACATGAGTCTGTTCAAGTTCCACGTCGAGCGGACACCGACCCAGTACGGGCGGCCTCCGTCCGGCAAGACGGTCAACGCCACGCTCACTGCGGTGTGTGAGTTCCTCCGCTTCTGCGCCGTTCAGGGACATGTGGCTCACGAAGTCGCCGAACGTCTCAGCGAACCGCGCTTCCTCGCCCACGCCCCGGGCGGCTTCGATCCCGGAGAGGGCGGCCAGCACCTGATGGTCAAAGCCCGCGTCCTGAAGGCGCCGGAGATCGAGCGGGCACCGCAGACGCTCACCGGCGTCCAGACGGAACAGGTCATCGATGCCGCTCGCACCGCGCGTGACCGGCTGCTGTTGACCGTCCTGGTGGAAGCAGGACTCCGCATCGGCGAAGCCCTCGGACTGCGGCGTGAGGACATGCATCTGCTCCCCGACTCCACACACCTGGGCTGCCAAACCGGTGGCGCGCACCTGCACGTCAGGCCCCGTCAGGACAACGTGAACGGGGCACGGGCCAAGGCCGGGCGCCCCCGCATGGTTCCGCTCACGCCGGAAATAGTGCACCGATACCGCGATCATCTCGCCGAGCGTGAACAGGTAGTCGGATCCACCGACTGTGACTACGTCTTCCTCAATCTCGTCGGCGTCCACGCGGGGCGCCCGCTCTCCTACTCCAACACCAAGCAGGTGATCGAACGTATCGGGAAGCGCTGCGGATTCACCGCCCGACCACACATGATGCGGCACACAGCCGCCACTCGCTGGATCCGCAACGGGGTCGCTCCGGACGTCGTACAAACCCTCCTGGGGCACGCCTCCTCGGCGAGCACGGCCGTGTACCTGCATGCCCAGGACGAGGATCTCCGCGCAGCCGTCGCGGCCGTCGAAAGTCTCACGCCGGAGCTGCTGCGATGACCATTGCGCTGTTCCGCTCCCCTGCCGTTCCCTCCGTCCCCGGTGTCCCGGAGTGGTCGTCGTGGCTCGCGGCACGCCTGCCGTCGGACTGGCGCACGGGTGAGTGGGACCCCGTTCAGGCGCTCTTCACCGCCGATCCCGGCAACCCTACGACCAGCGTGTTCGTCTGCTCCGTAGGCGCCTGTTGCACCCATGTAGCGAGTAACGGATCCCGCTGCGACGCCTGCCGTAAAGCCCGTTATCTTCTGGGCAATCCCGCGGACTTCGACGCCACACACATCCCGGACCCGTCCCGCCGCCGGCCCAACACCTCCGCGAACGAGGCCATGCCGGGCGTCTCCCAGTTCTCGCTCGCGGGTGTGAGCCCCGCGGTCCGCCAGGAACTCTTGTACGGGCTCCAGCAGCGCGACGACGCCGGAATCAGCTTGGTCCCCCAGCGGATACGCCGCATTGTGGCCGCCCTCCCCGCCGGACTCGGCTCGCTCCTCGACCTGGACGCCTCCTTCTCCTCCGGGCTTCCGGCTGCGGCCTCCGGCGTCCTGAACGGTGTTCTCCTGCACGTCCGACGCGCACGCGTCGAGTTCGAGGGCACCGATCCGACCTCGGGCGACGTATGGGAGTGCGCTCTCATCGGGCTGACGGCAGGGCGCGGCCGCAGGTATGCCGCTGTCCACGGCGACATCGACTTCCGTCCGGTACGGCAGCGTTGGCTGCGGGAACTGGTCAAGGAGTACGGCCGCACGGCACGCCCCAATGTCATGGACCTACGGCAGACCGTCTACGCGGCGACCATCGCGTCCTCCGCGCTGGCAGGCCGCCCCCACGGGGATGAGCCGGGGCTCCTCGCCATGGCTGACATGAACGCCGTAGTGGACATGTTCCGAATCACCAAACGTCCCGAGGACGGTCACGACTACTCCACCAGCCACCGCAGAGCCCTGCTCCGCCACTGGCGCACGTTCCTGGAATACGCCCGTCAGGCCGGGATGATGGACCACGTGCCCGGTGGGTTCGCGCTCAACCCCCGCTTCCACAGCATCGCCACCGTGGAAGTGACCGAGGACGAACTCGGCCGTGCGATCCCCGAGCACGTCATCGCCCAGCTCGACGTGCACCTCGGTCTGCTGGGCACCTCGACGGGGTACGCGAGCGGCGGCTGGACAGCCGCCGACTTCGCGCGGATGTACCAGGTCGTCTACGCGGTCCTCCGGGACACCGGCCGCCGTCCGGGCGAGGTCACCAGCCTGCACCGCGACTGCCTGGAGCGGGTCGACGGCAAACCGACGCTGATCTACGACAACCACAAGCGGCGACGCCACGGCCGTCGGCTGCCCATCTCGGAGAGCACCGCCCAACTGATCGAAACCTGGCAGAAAGAGCTCGATGCGCTACCAGCCGTACCGGCCTGCGCCCAGTGGCTGTTTCCCTCGCCGGGACAGCGCAACCGTCCGCGCCGTGGGCATCTGAACACTTCGCACTTCTGCAACCGGATCTTTCGGAACTGGGTCGACGAACTGATCCCAGACCTTGTGGGCGACCAGCTCGATGAGGACGGCGCCCCTCTCGCCTACGACCGCACCCAGGTCGTCCCGTACGGCTTCCGCCACGCGTACGCCCAGCGTCATGCGGACGCGGGCACCCGCCCCGACGTGCTGCGGGAACTCATGGACCACCGTTCGCTGGACGTGACCATGGGCTACTACAAGGTCTCCCTCAGCCGAAAGCAGGAGGCCGTGCGAACGGTCGCAGCACTCGCCGTCGACCGGCACGGAGCAGCCCGCGGATTCGGCGATCCCCTCGCCTACGAGGTGGAAAGCGTCGGGGTTCCCTACGGCGGCTGCACCGAGCCGAGCAACGTGAAGGCCGGCGGCGGCCACTGCCGCATCCGCTTCCAGTGCGCCGGATACGACTTCTACCGCCCCGATCCCTCCTACCTCCCCGCCCTGGAACAGCAGATCGCGGACCTGCGCGCCGACAAGGAAGCCGCCCTGGCGATGGAGGCCGCCGACTGGGTCGTGCGCAATCTCGATGACCAGATCCGCGCCTACTCGAAGTCGGCCGACGAGATGCAGCGGAAGCTCGACGCGCTGCCCGCCGAGGAGCGGGCCGCCGTCGAATCCGCCTCACGCGAGCTGCGCAAGGCACGTTCGGCAGCGGCCTTCATTCCTCTACAGACGCTGACGACACGGAGTTCAGAATGAAAATCCCTGCTGCTTCCGGCGGCAACGACCGGAACGCCCGGGTCGAGCGGCTGCGCGTCAGCCGCGCCAAGGACAGCGAAGACAAGACCAGGCGTGCACTCGACGCCGTGGACGGTCTTCTCCGCTCGGGACGACGGATCACCGTCGCTCAAGTAGCCCGGCAGGCCTCGGTATCCACGTGGTTCGTCTACAACCAGCCTCAGGTGCAACAGGCCGTTCAGGACGGCATCACCGCCCAGCGAACGCGGGGTCACCAGAAATCCCGCACTCCGGAAGTGTCCCAGGTGTCTCCGGCCGGGTTGCGGACGGACCTTGCACTGGCCCGCGAAGAGATCAAAGACCTCAAGAAGGAGCGCGATCGGCTCCGTAACCGGGTCAGGCTGTCACTCGGCGCCGAATTGGAGGGCGTGAACCAGCACGGACTGATCGAGCGAGTACAGCAGATCGAGCACCGGAATACCGCGCTGGAGCAAGCGTTGTCAGAGGCCAGAGATCAGATCGCCGCCCTGGAGAGCCAACTGCGTGAGGCGGAGGACGACCTCACCGCCGCGAGAGCCAGTCTCCGCCGTGCCATGCGGTCCGTTCCGACTCCGTAGCCCGCGCTCTCCTGCCGCAGTCCGCGGCTGTCCGGCTTGAGTGTCGTCTACCGGACAGCCGTGAGAGGCGGAGTCAGAATGGGGGATCGTTGAAGAGCGAGCCGGTCCAGATAGGTGCGACCGGCTCGGATTCACGCTGCTGGAGGAGTACGACAGCGTCTTTGACGCGACCCAGGTCGATGAGGTGGCCAGCCAGGTCATGGCTGTTCGCGAAGGCGTGCTGTTCGAGAACGGCAACAGCCTCCTCGGCGCGTCCAGCGCTGGCGAGCAGCTCAGCGATGTGCGGCGCCGCGTACGAGGTGGCGCCCTCGGGGTGGGAGCGGGCCCGTGCGATCGCTTCATCGACGCCGTCACGGGCGGCGATCAGCGGCAGCCGTATCCAGTACAGGTCCCAGTCCTCCTCGCCCCCGCGCGCGGCAGCAAGGGCGTCGAGGTGCGCCAGGCCGTCCTCGGGGCGGCCCTGGTCGAGGCACAGGTTGGACCACGTATGCAGGATCCAGTCATCCCCGTTGTGGGCCTCGGCCAGGACCCGCATCACATCGACCGCTTCGCCCCCTCGGCCATGCCGTGCCAGGAGCTGCGCCTGTTGCACCGCGCCGTGGCGCTGGTGGATCGGTGAGTCGCCTGACTGCTGGTAGACGGCGATCGCGCCTTCCACATCACCGCGCTCCTCCAGCACCTCGGCCAGGCGCCGCGCAGCATGACCGAGGTACTCGGTCGCCGCGTACGCACGCAGTTCCTCGATCCGATCGTGTCTCGCCAACAGGTCGGCCAGCTGGTCGTGGTTGTTGACGGAGGTGGTGTGCTGCCGAGTACCCAGCAGGGCGATCGCTTCGTCGACGCGTCCCTGGCGTTCACGGATCGTGGCTAGCAGCCCGATTGCCGTGTCGGGGTTGAGACCGCGGCAGCACCACGGGCTATCGCACCGGTGCTGGGCCGGGATCCGGACAGCGAGCAGCGCGGCGATGTCTTCGTCCCGGCCTGCTCCTTCGGCGATGTCGACCAGAGCGGTGGCAAGAAGCCGGTCGTCGATTCCCGCACTCAGCCGAGTGACCGCCTCGTCCATACGCCCGTGCCGGGCCAGCAGGCGCGCGAAGAACTCCAGCGGGATCCCTCCCGTGCTGGCGTACGGCCGGGCCAGCGCGATCGCCTCCTCTGCCCGCCCCCAGCTCTCCAGCAGTTCCGCCTCGGTCCGGGCGGCCGGCCACCAGCCCGTGGCAACGTACGGAGCAAGCACCTCCAACGCCTCGGCTTGCCGACCCTGGTCACCGAGCAGCCGCGCCCACTCCCGCGCGCAGAACCATTCCCCACGACTGGCCTGAACCTCCACCTCCTCACTGTGGCCGAGCTCAAGAAGCTGGGAGACCAGGAGCGGAGGAATGCAACCGGACATTGTCCGGGCCTGGCGGTCGAGATCGGCAGCATCCATGACTGCGCACCTTAACCACCGCGTCCGGCACAGGCCCTGCAGCCCCCGGCAGGGAAGGCCATCGGGATGCTGTCAGTCCTGACACTGCTTCAACATCATCGCCTTGTCCGCCGTAGTCACCGCGAGGTCGTACTTGAGGGCCACCTGCGCGAACCGCACCGCGTACGAGCAGCGGATCGACTTGTTCGGCGGCAGCCAGGACGCCGGGCCCGAGTCCCGTTTGGCGGAGTTCGTGGAGCCCGAGACCGGCAGAAGGTTCAGCACGTCGTTGGCCAACCGCTCCCGCTTGTCCTTGCTCCAACGCGAGGCACCCATCTGCCAGGCGTACGACAACGGCACCACGTGGTCGATCTGTACCTCGGTGGCCTTGGCCTTCTTCCAGGCGATGTCCTTGCCGGTGTACGGGTCGTACAGGTCCATCGAGACGACCACGCAGTCGGAACCGGCGCGGAACCGAACGTTGCGTCCGTGGAGTTTCAGCAGGTCGTTCCGCGTGTCACAACCGTTCCTCGCCAGCGGCACGCCGTCCGCCGTGTCCATCCACGCGTAGCCGAACTCGTCCCGTGCGTAGCCCGTCTTCGACCCACGCCCCTTGACTGTGAGTTCGCCGATGAGCTTGCGCGCGTTGGCCTTTTCCGCCTCCGACATGAGCGCACCGAGTCCCGGCTTCGTTCCGTCCGGATTCGTCAGCGGGCTCGCAGCCTGCCCGGTAGTGGTGTCTGGTCCGGGCTCCGCAGAGCTGCCGCCCGACTCCAGGGCATCGCAGCCCGCGACGAGCGCGGCGGCAACGGCGACCGCGAGGGCCGCCCTCTTCCCGCGCGTACACAGCGACCTGTGACTCATGTGCCTCTCGTTAAGCACAGCCGACCACACCCCACTTACGCTGCGAGAACAGCTCCATCACGGCGCGAGCCATAGAGATAACGCGGGTGCTGCAGCCGTTGCCGTCGACGTCCGCCCAGGGGCTTCCGAACTCGTCCCGCTCGTACCCGGTCTTCGGGGCGCGCCCGCGGACGGTGAGGGCGTCCACGGCGGCGAGGGCCGTGCCGGGCGAGGCGGTCTGCTCGCCGGTACCCCGGGAGTCCGTACCGGGCGAGCAGGCGGCGAGGAGGAGCGCAGCGAGGGCGAGCGCGACGGCGGCGGGGGCGGGGGCGGGGGCGAGCGTTGGTGCGGCGGAGGTCTTCCGATGCGTCAGCACGCTGGAATCCTAGGACGGAACGTTCCCGCAGGGCCGCATCCCCGCTCCCGCGTCCCCTGCCCGGTCGTCCTGCTCCCCGGTCGTCCTGCTCCCCGCCCGTCCCGCTCCCCGCTCCGCCTCCCCTCCGTCCCGCCCGTCGACGGGTCACGCCTTGCCGATGCCCAGGGTGTTCTCGGCGGGCAGCAAGCCGGAACCGATGACCGCCAGCCAGGGCCCTCCGAGCAACTCGGCGAGGCGTGCGGTGTCCTCCGGTCCGAGGGCGGCCCAGGGGGCGGCGGCCAGCTCGTCCGTGCGGCGTTCGACCTCGGCGCGCAGGGCGCGGCCGGCCTCGGTGGCCACGCCCTGCGGGTCGAGGAGGCCACGGGCGGCCAGCCGGGTGCGGGCGGCTGCCCATTCGCTCGCGGTCCAGCCGCGGCTCTCGAAGACCGGCTCGGGCGCCGCGCCGATCGCCGCGAAGGAGACGAGCGCCTCGACCGGGTCGAGCCCGGCGGAGAGCAGGGCGGCGAGGTGTCCGTCGCCGCGGTGCTCGCGGAGGATCGTCGCGGCCTGCCAGAGGACCAGGTGCGGAGCCTCCGGCCAGGGCAGCTCGGCATTGGCCGCGGCGATCGGCCGTCCTTCGGTGCGGGCGGCCCCGGCCGCCCGTCGGGCGAGGGCCGCGGCCTCGGCGAGTGCGGGGCCGGTGACCGCCTCCTCCCCCAGGACGGAGCGGTAGGCCCGGTCGACGGCGCGGAGCCGGGCGGCGAGGACCTCGGCGGGGGAGGCCGCGGCCCAAGTGGCGGGAACGTAGCGGGCGACCATGGCGGGGCTGAAGCTGTAGAAGGCGGAGGCGACCCGGAGCGGGCCCGCGGGGCCCAGGGGTGCGGCGCGCCAGGCGAAGTAGGAGGGCCAGCGCTCTTCGGTGGCGTGGCCGAGGGCGGCGGCTTCGTCGTGGGCCTCGGGGGCGTAGTAGAGCAGGGCGTGCAGGGGCTCCAGCAGGTGCCACATCTGGCGCACGCGCCCGGGTTCCACGGACTCGTGGTGGTCCATGACGTCCTCCCTCACTTCTCCCGCCTTAACTTGTCACTGACAAGATTGCGCCCGTGGGGCTGAACTTGTCAATGACTAGATGGGGATTAGGCTGCTGCCATGACGAGCCGGAGCTCCTACCACCACGGCGACCTGCGACAGGCCGTCCTCGCCGCCGCCCTCGACGTGATCGCCGCCGAGGGGCCCGGGGCGCTGAGCCTGCGCGACCTCGCCCGCCGCGCGGGCGTCTCGCACGCCGCTCCCGCCCACCACTTCAAGGACCGCACGGGCCTGCTCACCGCGATCGCCACCCAGGGGTACGGGCTCCTCGCCGAAACCCTCGCCGGCGCGCCCGGACTGGACGAACGCGGGGTGCGCTACGTCCGCTTCGCCGCCGCCCACCCGGCGCACTTCCAGGTCATGTTCCAGCCCGAGCTGCTGCGCGCCGACGACCCGGACCTCCTCGCCGCCAAGGAGCGCGCCGCCGCCGAACTCCGCGCGGGCGTCGCCGGCCTGCAGGACGTGCCCGATGCCCGTACCGCCGGCATCGCCGCCTGGTCGCTCGCCCACGGCTTCGCGACGCTCCTGCTCACCCACAACGTGGACGCGGCACTGGGCGACCGGAACCCCGAGGAGTACTTCCGTGCGCTTGCCGGACTGCTCTTCGAGGGCGCGACGCCCCGGCTCCCCACGGCGGACGGGGCCTGACCCGCACCAGCCCGGGGCGGCCGGGGCGACCCTCACCGCCCCCCCGGCGGCCGGACCCCGGCTCAGGCCGCCGTGGGGCGGCGCGGGGGACCTGCCGGGGCCTCGCACCCCGGGGCGTCAGGACGCCCCGGGCGCACGCCCTCCCGGGCGGCCGGGGGACGCCGGGCCGGCGCCGACCCCCGCAGGCCGCCCCAGGACCTCATCCGCCGAGGATCGTCGTCAGGAACTCGCCGGTCCAAGAGAGGAGTTCGCGTCCCACCACCGGCTTCCCGCCGATCTTCCCGGTCGTCGGACGCGGCACCAGGATCTGGTGGACGGCCGGCTTGATGACGGTGCGCGGGTGGAGGCGCTTCAGCCTCAGCTCCTGGGACTCGCGCAACTCCACCGGCGCGAAGCGGATGTTGGAGCCCTGGAGGACGATCTCGCCGACTCCGCAGGCGCGGGCCAGCAGGCGCAGGCCCGCGACCAGGAGCAGGTTCTCGACCGGCTCGGGGAGCTTGCCGTAGCGGTCGGTGAGCTCCTCGCGGACGGCCCTGATGTCCTCCTCGGAATTCGCGGAGGCGATCGACCGGTACGCCTGGAGCCTCAGCCGCTCCCCCGGCGCGTAGTCGTGCGGCACGTGCGCGTCGACCGGCAGCTCGATCTTGACCTCCAGCGGCGGCTCCTCCTCGACGCCGCCCTCCAGCGAGGCCCGGTAGTCGGCGACGGCCTCGCCGACCATCCGCACGTACAGGTCGAAGCCGACGCCCGCGATGTGACCGGACTGCTCGCCGCCGAGCAGGTTGCCCGCGCCGCGGATCTCCAGGTCCTTCATGGCGACGTACATGCCGGCGCCCATCTCGGTGTGCTGGGCGATCGTCGCGAGCCGCTCGTGCGCCGTCTCCGTGAGGGGCTTCTCCGGCGGGTAGAGGAAGTACGCGTAGCCGCGTTCGCGGCCGCGGCCGACCCGCCCGCGCAGCTGGTGCAACTGGCTGAGGCCGAAGTTGTCGCCGCGCTCGACGATCAGGGTGTTGGCGTTGGAGATGTCGATGCCGGACTCGACGATCGTCGTGGACACGAGGACGTCGAACTTCTTCTCCCAGAAGTCCACCACGACCTGTTCGAGCGCCTGCTCCGACATCTGGCCGTGGGCGGTCGCGATCCGCGCCTCGGGCACGATCTCGCGGAGGCGGGCCGCCGCCCGGTCGATCGAGTCCACCCGGTTGTGGATGTAGAAGACCTGTCCCTCGCGGAGCAGTTCGCGGCGGATGGCCGCGCCGATCTGCTTCTCCTCGTACGGGCCGACGAAGGTGAGGACCGGGTGGCGCTCCTCCGGCGGGGTGGTGATGGTCGACATCTCGCGGATGCCGGTGACCGCCATTTCGAGCGTGCGCGGGATGGGGGTGGCCGACATCGTCAGGACGTCGACGTTCGCCCGGAGCTTCTTCAGCTGCTCCTTGTGCTCGACGCCGAAGCGCTGCTCCTCGTCGACGATGACCAGGCCGAGGTCCTTGAACCTGGTCTCCGAGGAGAAGAGGCGGTGGGTGCCGATGACCACGTCGACCGAGCCCTCCCGCAACCCCTCCATCGTCGCCTTCGACTCGCTCTCCGTCTGGAAGCGGCTGAGCGCCCGCACCTTCACCGGGAACTGCGAGTACCGCTCGCTGAAGGTGCCGAAGTGCTGCTGGACGAGCAGGGTGGTCGGGACCAGGACCGCGACCTGCTTGCCGTCCTGGACGGCCTTGAAGGCCGCCCGCACCGCGATCTCCGTCTTGCCGTAGCCGACGTCGCCGCAGATCAGGCGGTCCATGGGGACGGTCTTCTCCATGTCCTCCTTCACCTCGGCGATGGTGGACAGCTGGTCGGGGGTCTCCGCGTACGGGAAGGCGTCCTCCAGCTCCCGCTGCCACGGGGTGTCCGGGCCGAAGGCGTGGCCGGGTGCGGCCATCCGCGCCGAGTAGAGCTTGATCAGGTCGGCGGCGATCTCCTTGACGGCCTTCTTCGCCCGCTGCTTGGTCTTCGTCCAGTCCGCGCCGCCGAGCCGGTGCAGGGTCGGCGCCTCGCCGCCCACGTACTTGGTGACCTGCTCCAGCTGGTCGGTCGGGATGTACAGCCGGTCGCCGGGCTGTCCCCGCTTGGCCGGGGCGTACTCGACCAGCAGGTACTCGCGGGTCGCGCCCTGCACGGTCCGCTGCACCATCTCGATGTAGCGTCCGACGCCGTGCTGCTCGTGCACGATGTAGTCGCCGACCTCCAGGGTCAGCGGGTCGATCGTCTTGCGGCGCTTGGCCGGCATCCGCTGGCCGTCCTTGCCGGCCGCCTTCTGGCCGGAGAGGTCGGTCTCGGTGAGCACGGCCAGCTTGAGGGCCGGGTCGACGAAGCCGTGGTCGATGGAGCCGGTCGAGACGTGCACGACGGACGGGGCGATCTCCGCCGGGCCGCCCGGCTTCGCGTCGAGCGAGGTGAGGCGGGCGGCGATGCCCTCGCCGCCGAGGACCTCCACCGTGCGGGACGCCGGGCCGTGGGCCTCCGTCACGTACACCGTGCGCCAGCCGTCGGCCAGCCAGCCCTTGGTGTCGGCGAGCGCGCGGGCGGTGTCGCCCCGGTACGCCTCGGGGGCGTGCATCCCGAGGACCAGCACGTCCCCGTCGACCGTGCCGGAGTCCGCCGCGAACGGCGACACCGACCACCAGGCCATGCCCCGCTCCCGCGCCCGGTCCCGCACGTCCGCGATGCCCCACAGCGATGCGGCGCCGACGTCGATCGGGGCCTCGCCGCCGCCGGCCGTCGCCGCCCAGGAGGCCTGGAGGAACTCCTGCGAGGTCGCCACCAGGTCGGCGGCCCGGGTCCGCACCCGCTCCGGGTCGCAGACGACGGCCAGGGCTCCCTCCGGCAGCACGTCGAGCAGCAGCTCCATGTCGTCGACGAGCACCGGGGCGAGCGATTCCATGCCCTCGACCGCGATGCCCTCGGCGATCTTGTTGAGCAGCTCGCCGAGCTCGGGGTGTTCCTCGGCGAGCGCCGCCGCCCGCTCGCGCACCGCATCGGTGAGGAGCAGCTCGCGACAGGGCGGCGCCCACAGACCGTGCTCGGCGACTTCGAGGGAACGCTGGTCGGCGACCTTGAAGTAACGGATCTCCTCGACGTCGTCGCCCCAGAACTCGACCCGGAGCGGGTGCTCCTCGGTGGGCGGGAAGACGTCCAGGATGCCGCCGCGCACGGCGAACTCGCCGCGCTTCTCGACCAGCTCCACCCGGGCGTACGCGGCGGCTGCCAGGCCCTCGACGACCTCGTTCAGGTCCGCCGTCTGGCCGCTGCGGAGCGCCACCGGCTCCAGGTCCCCCAGGCCCTTGACCTGGGGCTGGAGCACGGACCGGACGGGGGCGACGACCACGCTGACCGGGCCGGCCGCCGGGTCGTCCCCGCTCGGGTGCGCGAGGCGGCGCAGCACGGCGAGGCGGCGACCGACGGTGTCGGAGCGGGGCGACAGGCGCTCGTGCGGCAGGGTCTCCCACGCGGGGTACTCGACGACCGCGTCCGGGTCGAGCAGGGAGCGCAGGGCGGCGGCGAGGTCCTCGGCCTCCCGTCCGGTCGCGGTCACCGCGAGCACGGGCCGTCCCGATTCCCGGGCCAGTGCGGCCACGGCGAACGGCCGTGCCGCCGCCGGCCCGACCAGGTCCACGTGCGGACGGTTCCCGTCGGCGGCGGCCTTCACCGCCTCGGCGAGGGCGGCGTCCTTGACGACGACGTCGAGCAGACCGTGCAGGCTCATGGACTTCCATCCCGGGTTCGGAACTACGGGGGGCGGGCAACGCGAACGACCCGACACGTCTCACGGGCCGGGTGGTCTCCGGCCGCGCGGCCGGGTGCGTCCCCAGCCTACGACGTGCCACCGTCACCCGCCCGAAGGACCGGGAGCGTGCGGCAGGCCGGGTCAGCCCGGGAGGAGGCGGAGGCGTTTCGGCCTGCGGCACGGGCGCCCCGCCGGGGTCGCCGCACCCCGGGAACCGCCCGCACCGCAGCGGTCCGGCCCCGGTGCACCGCAGCGGTGC
>NZ_JBHYMK010000030.1:36843-87802 GCF_042743065.1 Streptomyces sp. NPDC058872 | reverse complement strand
CGTGGCCATCGCCCCACACTGGCGCACAGCCTCGATCAACCCACCGACCAAGGTCCCCCGAAGCTGGGACTCAACCCCTTAAGTCACTGGTATTGGGGCTTGCTCGACTACTGGTGCAGCGGCGGCGTGCATCATGACCAACGGTTATCGAGTCGCGCCTCGGGAGCACGTTCCGCACGCGGTACGGCCTCCTCTGATGCTGGTCAGGGTGAGGGCGATGGCCGTGCTGCACCTGCAGCGGCAGCGCCACCGGTCGGTGGTCTTCCCCGGATAGGGCTCCAACGGCTCGAACCCGGCGGCGCGTGCCTCCGCGGCGGCTGCCGCGGGATCGGTTCGGCCACCGGATCGGGGGCACTTCTTGCAGCCGATGGTTCCAGACCGGACGGATGACAGGCGCGTCATGACCTCGTTTCCGCATGAACAGCGGCAGCGCCAACGGTCCGTGGTACGGCCGGGGTACGGCTCCAGCGGCTCGAACCCAGCCGCCCGCACTTCGGCGGACGCACACTCGTCGGTTGCCGAGTTGAGGGCACAGAACCGGCAGCCCTTCGAACCGCTGTTGACGTTGGAGTAGGTGGGGCTGGTTTCGCGACCGCATGTGGTGCAGTGGCACCGCCACGGCGTTCGGCTGCCCGGGTAGGGTTCAAGCGGTTGGAGTCCGGCCGCGCGCATGGTTTCTTGGGCCTTCGGCGCGTTCGTGGCGGCGCATTTCGCCTGGGATTCCTTTGCCCGGCAGACGCGACAGCGCTGGCCCGCGTTACGGACGGCATTGAACGAAGGACGCCCCTCGTGCCCGCAGGTCATGCAGCACGAGGGCCAAGTCGCGTTGGTGCGGCCGGGATACTGCACGAGTGGCTCGTATCCGCAAGCCCGCATCTCAGCGGCTGCGGCCTCCGCGTCGATGAGGACCGCGGCACGTGGTCGGCCGCCAACTCGGGGCGCATAGGGTTTTTCTGCGCTCCGTGTTTCCTCATCGACCATGGCCCAGACCTCGGCCGCCGTGATGCGAGCTGCGGAGCAGGTCTCGGTCCAGCCGTTCGGCATGACGTCGCTCGTGAGGAAAGGAACGAGTCCGGCTTGATGCAGGCGGCCCAGCACGGCCTGCTCGACGTCGTAGGCGGCTGCGCCGGTGGTGTAGTCACGGGCCTGATGCAGTCGCCAACCCTGGCGCTCGTGTTGGATGAGGCGAGAGGTGTAGCCGGTGCAGGCACCGATCCCGATCTTGACGGCTTTCCACTCCTGGTGGGTGATCACGTAAACCTTCGACGGTCCTGACAGGTCGATGCCGTGGGTGGCACAGAACTTGCACCCTCCACCAGCACGAATCTTCATGAGCGTCGGGGAGACCTCGTTGCCGCAGGTTGTGCAACGGCACCGCCATGCCGTCACCGAGGTGGCATAGGGCTCCAGCGGCTCCAGCCCGGCCGCGCGCATGGCAGCCACCGCGGTGCCCGGGTCGGTCTTTCTACCCGCTGCCGCCCTCACGTCGGCACAGTGCCGACAGCCGCCCTGGCCCGCCAGAATGCCGCCCAGACTCGGTGACGTCTCACGCCCACAGCCGTTGCAGCGACACCGCCACGCCTTGTCACGACGACCGGCGTACGGTTCGAGCGGTTCCAGGTCGGCGGCACGCATGAGGGCCTCGGCCTCGTCCGCGGGCCAGCGGCGTCGGCCACCCGGGGAGCGAGGGCAGTACGGGCAGGCCCGAAGGCCGCGCCTGAGGTTGCTCAACCTGATCTCGACGTCTCGGCCGCACGCGAGGTGGCGGCAGTGCCACAGCCCGCTCGGTCCCGGGTAGGACTCCAGCGGCTCGAGGTCGAAGTCCTTCGCCTCAATTGCGGCCCGGTCGCCGTCCGTGCGGGGCAGTTCGCGGCGACGCGACCATGCCCGGCTGATGCCCTGCCCGGCGTTCTTGCGCCCGCACGGGCCGCAGCCCCCTTGTCCGCCCTTGACCGACCCATGAGTGGGTGTCCCGATCGTGCCGCATGTTGTGCAGCGGCACCGCCAGGGCATGTCGGTCCCGGGATAGGGCTCCAACGGTTCCAGACCCGCCGACCTCATGAGCGCGGCGGCCTGGTCCGGATCGACCGGCGCGTTCGGCGCGCACCATCGGCACGGTCCCCCACCGCGTTTGATGTATGAGTAGCGCGGCTTGACCTCCCGACCGCACGGCACGTGCCGGCAACGCCAAGGGGGTGTCGCCCCGGGATACGGCTCCAGCGGTTCCAGGCCGGTCGAGCGCATCAACGCCACCGGCGCCTCCGGCGGAATCGATGCCGTGCCTGAGCAGTACCGGCAGCCGCCCTGTCGGCCCGCGGCAATGTTGCCCAGCCGCGGTGACACTTCTCTCCCGCACGCTTCATGGCGGCAGCGCCAGGGCCTATCACTTCCTGGATAGGGCTCCAGTGGTTCGAGCCCGGCATCCCGCATAATCAGCACCGGATCGCGTGGATCCTTCCGCGGACGTCCCGTCGCCACCCGGCCTCCTTCTGAAGTGCCTACTTCCCGGGTGAGGATCGCACGCGGCACTGACAACAGCCTTGTGTGCGTCGCGAGCTTGGGGCGGGCTTCCTCGCGGCGGCCTTCTTGCTTGGCCCTTCCGGGCTGTCCTGTTCGTGGCCTTCGGCAGCTTGTGGACGTTGGTAGGCCCGCTTTCGCCGCGAGGAGACTTCGCTCGGGAGGGGACTCGTTCAGGGCGGTCATGAGGTCCGATGAGCTCTCCCAGTCCTGCTGGCGGCTTGGGCGCTGCTTGCGGGTATCGGAGGGTCGCTGCGCTCGGTGACCGGGCGGCTCGTGGGGTGATGTCCCGAGGCGCTACTTGGTCCGCGACTGGTCCGGCGGGATCTCCTTCGGATGCCAGGCAGTAGCTCTAAGAACCCAATTGATTACAGTAGGTACCTGTAGCGTCGGGGCGCCTGGAGCGCCAAATACCTCCAGGCAACCCGAATGCAGGCTCTAGAAGAACCCAAGCTTCTGAGGGCTGTAAGAACAAAGAACCTTCTTGGTCCCTTGGTGGTACAGCAGTAGCATCCACGCTGACCTGGGAAAACGGTGCTGCAGAGGGACTCTGGGTGAAGCCTGGTCCGGAAATGGTCCGGATCTTGGTCCGAGGGGTACCTGTCCAGGCCGCGTCTCGGCGGTAGTGGCAGTGATGGGGAGAGATCGGGGCCGGACGGGTCGGGTGGCGGCGCCCTGACGCCTGCCGCAGGACTACGTCTAAGGCCAGGACCCGCGCCGACAAGGCTGCGCGCAAAGCCCGCAAGGCCCTTGGTCAAGTGTGAGGAGCAGGACCACGCCGGTACGGTGAACGGATATCCGCCCCGCTGACCTGGCCCGGAGGATGGGCAACAGGAGTTACCACCTACACCAGCCACCGCAACAGCTGCGGCGGCTGACGACCCAGCGGGCCGACCATCCCGGTGATCGGCCCGCACCCACCTGTGTACGGCGAAAGCCCTGGGGCGCGTCGGATGCCTCCGACAGGGCAGCAACTACAGGCCGGACTCTGCGGGCGAATCCTCGGTCTTCCAGAGCTTGTCCAGCCACTTCAGCAGCCGGAAGCCGCGCTCGCTCTGTTCAGAGGTTCCCCACAGCGCCGCATGGGACGCTGCGAGGGTGATCACCACAACGGTGCCAAGCACCACAGCTGCCTGCTGGCTGGTGAATGTCTGAGGCTGACTTAGGGTGTCCATCGATGTCCTCCGTGCTGGATAGCGCAGTGATCAGGTCCTACTGGCGGTAGTGGTCGAACACCTGGTCCTTTTCCGCCTTCCACGTCCAGTTCGGCAGGTCACCCCGCCGAAACGGCTCCTCTTTGGCGAGCACCTCGAACTGCCCGGAGGGCCGCCTGCTGTGCTTGTTCACCACGATGGCGGTCAGCATCACGGGGACACCCCTGTCTGCCTCTGCCCGGCACGCCTCCTCGAGGAGCGCACTCATCAGTGGGCCGCGATGTGGTACCGAATAGCCTGACTCCTTCATGAGCGCGCTCAACGTGCTGTAGGAGTGGGCCTGCCCTTCGGCAGCCCAGCCCCTGATGATCTCGACCATCACGTCGCAGGCCGCACGCCGGGCATCAGAGCCGGCGGTCAGCCGCGGGAACCTCGTATCTGTCACCCTTGTATGGCAGCACGACAAGGGGAGGCCCGGGCCGGGTTTCGACAACTGGGACTCGCAGTCCCGACCGCTACCTTCACGGGTCAAAGCGACGAGTCCCAACGAGCTCGTAAACGGTTGGCGGTGAGACGTAGGGTCTGCGATCGCCGATCATGATTTCGTGGTGGGGACAGGGGCTCGTGCAGCAACCATCGGCGACCGGAGGGTCACGGGCTTGTCAGCCGACGTGATCGCCGAACTCGTTGCCGAGTTGGGTCCGTTATGGCGTGATCGCCACCAGGCGAGTTTGGTGGCCAGGCCGCGGAAGCTGGGCGTCGGAGCTGGCGCGAAGCATCGGCTGGTCTTCATCGACGGGCTCCTGGCCACGCTGGTGCACCTCCGCCATGGGGCCACCCACGACGTGCTGGCCTGCTGGTTCGGCGTTGACTGGTCCACCGTCACCCGGGCCGTCGGCGAGGTCCGGCCTCTACTGGCCGACCGAGGCTACACCATCTCCCAGGCTGTCGCCTGCGCACGCTCGCCGAGGTCATCGACCACCTCGGCTCCAGCGGGCAGACCGGAATCACTGACGGTACAGAGATCCCAGTCCGCAGGCCGGCCGTCGGCCGTAGAAACCGGGACAAGTTCATCTCCGGAAAGAACAAGGAGAACGCCGTCAAGGCCATGGCCCTCACCGACTCGGAAGGGCGGATGTTGTTCTGCAGCCCCGCCGAACGCGCAAGCTGCGCCGACATCACCCACGCCCGCCAGGACCGCTGGGGCACGCAGCACTACGGCCGACTCTCCGGAATCCTCGCCGCTCCAGCCATGACTGCTTCAGCCCTTGCCTCCTTTGCCGCCGCCCTGCTCGCGGGACCGCTGGGCGGCTATCCAGAGCTGTTCGGAGCGCTCGCTGCCATCGGGTCGGCGGCAGCGCTCGTCGCGACGGCGACATCGGTCCGGGGTGCGAGGTAGACCGAAACGAGCTTCTGTGCCTGGGGGCGAAGCCGGTAGGCATCCCGCGCCCTCGCAGGATCTCGCGGAGTGGCTCTGCGACCTGGCACGCATGACAGTGGGCGCTCTGGCAGCGCCTCGGTCCTGACGTACAGGCACATCGCGCCACGCCATGGGGCACCTGTCTATGCCGACGCGGGACTACGGCCTGTCCGGGATGAACTCGACCAGGTCTCCGTGGCATTCGGCAAGATCGGAGAGCAAGACCCCAATGATCAGGGCGATCGGTCCGTCCTGGCATGCGGCTTTCGCCCGTGGGCTCCGGCCCTTCGTGGTATGAGTGGCAGAGGCCATCGGGGAACGATGTGGCATTCACGGCAGCGGCCTCGGGAGCCACAGGGTGGGGGAGTGTGGGGTGGCAGTGTTCGAGGTCCTGAAGCCGGAGGACCCCCGGATGGTGGGGCGTTACCGGCTCGTCGCACGGCTCGGCGCGGGTGGCATGGGCCTGGTGTATCTGGCGCGCTCGCCGGGTGGCCGCCCGGTAGCGGTGAAGGTGGTTCGCCCGGAGTTGGCCGAAGACGACGACTTCCGGCGCCGCTTCGCCCGTGAGGTGACCGCCGCCCGCAGGGTGAACGGGGCCTTCACCGCCGGCGTGGTCGACGCCGATGTGGAGGGTTTCCCGGCCTGGCTGGCCACCGTCTACATCCCCGGTGTCGCCTTGGAAGAAGCGATTGCCGGGCACGGTCCCTGGCCCGCCCGGTCCGTGATCGCCCTGGGCGCCGGGACGGCCGAGGCGCTGGAGGCGATCCATGCCGTCGGCGTTGTCCACCGCGACCTCAAACCCTCCAACATCCTCCTGGCCGCCGACGGCCCGAGAGTGATCGACTTCGGCATCTCGGTCGCGAGCGGGGCCGGCGCACTGACACCCACCGGCTCGACCATCGGCACGCCCGGCTTCATGTCCCCCGAGCAGCTCACCGGTCAGCCGGTCGGACCTGCCAGCGACGTCTTCGCCCTCGGCGCGGTGCTGGCCTACACCAGCACTGGCGCCGGACCGTTCGGCACCGGCACTCCGCACGTCCTGCACTACCGCGCTGTGCACGAACCCCCCAACCTCGCCTCTCTGCCACCCGACCTGCGCGAGGTGGTGGCCGCTTGCCTGGCCAAGGATCCCGGCGAGCGCCCCACTGTCGCCCATCTCCTTGACCGGCTCGCCTCCACCGACGGAGCCAGTGTGGACACGGCCACCGTCGCGCTGCTGGCCGAACCAGGCTGGATGCCAGACCAGGTGGCACGGCTGGTGCAGGCACACACGGCTACGGACCTGCCCGGCACCCCACCATCCGAACAGCCGAGCCCCGCTCCGGCACTCGGCCCCCCACCCACCCCCGGGCCGCAGCGGACTCCATCCCGGACCACGGAACAGCACCTTCCCGCCCCCTCAGCCCCGCGGCAGCACGCACGCACCCCGCCAGCAGGGCCGTTGGGCGTCATCCCGCCGCGTGCCGGACGTCACCCCGAACCTGTACGTCCGATCACTGGACGCCGCACCGTCCTCGGCCTGGCAGGCACCGCTCTCACCGTGGGAGTCGGCCTCACCGGCTGGAAACTCACCGACGACGCCTCGGACTCCGGCGCCAGGACTTCGAAGTCACCCAGCGAGTCCCCTTCACCGAGCACCACCCATTCCCCGGACACCGGTACCCCCGGCAGCGGCGACTCCGGCAGTCCGAGCGGCGGTAAGGACACGGGCACGGGGAGCGAGCTCGCGAAGACCACCGACATCCCAGAGGGCGGTGGCAAGATCTTCGCAAGCAAGGGTGTGGTGGTGACCCAGCCCGAGGCGGGCACGTTCAAGGCGTTCTCGGCGACGTGCACCCACTCGGGCTGTGCGGTGTCGAACATCGCCCATGGGGTCATCAACTGCCCGTGCCACGGCAGTGCGTTCTCGATCGCCGACGGCAGCGTGCAGAGGGGGCCGGCGACGAATGCGCTGCCCGCACAGCAGATCTCGGTGGATGGCGACGCAATCAGACTGGCATGACCGAGTCGGCCTCACGGGCGGCAACCGCAACGATGTCACCCAGCTCATGCCCCTGCTCGATGCCGTCCCACGGGTCCGAGGCAGGCCCGGGCGGCCTCGCCGCAAGCCTCAGTCGGTCTTGGCCGACCGTGGCTACGACCACGACATCTACCGTGACCAGGACTGGGCCCGTCGGATCCTCCCCGTCATCGCTCGCTGCGGCACAACGCATGGGAGCGGCCTGGGCGCCTACAGATGGGTGGTCGAGCGCACCTTCGCCTGGCTCCACGGCTTCACACGGCTTCGTGTCCGCTGGGAACGTCGAGCCGACATACACGAAGCCTGCCTCAAGCTCGCGAGCTGCCTGATCACCCATCGCCAGGTACGGCCCTTGGCCAGCCCGGCGAACTCGCCGCATGAACCGCGACGCCCTGCAATCCGCACTGTCCCAGGATGGCTGCGTCCCTGCCCGCGCAGCTCTGGCCGAGCTCGAGACAGGCGCGGACTACGAGATCCTCCTGAACCAAACTGTTTCCGCTCAACAGCTCTGGGACATCTGGTCCTGGGGACGTGATGGCGAAGTACGCCACGGGTGCCGCCGGCCCGCTCCTCACCCCGCTCGGCGCGGCCTGCCACCGGCGGACGATCGAGACGTCGATCGCCTCGCCGCTCCCCGGCGCGGACCCCCGGGCGGGAGTCCGGTCCGTGACTGGTCCGGGGAGGTGTCTGAGCGGCCTCATTCCACACTTAGCGTGATGGCCACGTGCCGATGGGTGACGCTTCGCGCCTGATTCCAGGAGGGCGATCTCCCTTCCGGGAGTTCGACTTGGCGCTCTAGAAGAACCCAACTGCTTTCGGGGAGTAGCTGCAATAAAGGTTCTTCGTCTGCTGGTAGTGCTCCAGCATCATCTTGTGGTTCTCGCGGCCGATGCCCGACTGCTTGTAGCCGCCGAAGGCGGCATGGGCCGGATACGCGTGGTAGCAGTTCGTCCAGACGCGGCCCGCCTGGATCGCGCGTCCCGCGCGGTAGGCGGTGTTCGCGTTGCGGGTCCAGACGCCGGCGCCGAGGCCGTACGGGGTGTCGTTGGCCGTGCGGATCGCTTCGTCGAAGTCGGCGAAGGGGGTCACGGCCACCACCGGGCCGAAGATCTCCTCCTGGAAGATCCGCATGCGGTTGTCGCCCTCGAAGACGGTCGGCTGCACGTAGTAGCCCCCCGACATCTCGCCCCCGTGTTCCAAGACCTGTCCACCCGTCAGCACCCTTGCCCCTTCCTTCTGGCCGATTTCCAGGTAGGAGAGGATCTTGTCGAGTTGGTCCGCGGAGGCCTGGGCTCCGATCATGGTGGTGGTGTCCAGCGGGTGCCCGGGGACGATCTTCTCCGTGCGGGCGACCGCGGCCTCCATGAACTCCGCGTAGTGGCCGCGCTGGACGAGCGCCCGTGAGGGGCAGGTGCAGACCTCGCCCTGGTTCAGGGCGAACATGGTGAAGCCTTCGAGGGCCTTGTCGCGGAAGTCGTCATCCGTCGCCCACACGTCGTCGAAGAAGATGTTGGGCGACTTGCCGCCGAGCTCCAGCGTGACCGGCTTCAGGTGCTCGGAGGCGTACCCCATGATCAGCCGGCCCGTCGTGGTCTCGCCCGTGAAGGCGACCTTGGCGACCCGCGGCGAGGAGGCGAGCGGCTTGCCGGCCTCTTCGCCGAAGCCGTTGACGACGTTCAGGATCCCCGGCGGCAGCAGGTCGGCGACCAGGCTCAGCCAGAAGTGCACGGATGCCGGTGTCTGTTCGGCCGGCTTCAGCACCACCGCGTTGCCGGCGGCCAGCGCCGGGGCCAGCTTCCAGGCCGCCATGAGGAGGGGGAAGTTCCAGGGGATGATCTGCGCGACGACGCCGAGCGGCTCGTGGAAGTGGTACGCGACGGTGTCGTCGTCGATCTCGCTCAGTGCCCCCTCCTGGGCCCGCAACGCACCGGCGAAGTAGCGGAAGTGGTCGATCGCGAGCGGGACGTCCGCGGCGAGCGTCTCCCGGACCGGTTTGCCGTTGTCCCAGGTCTCGGCGACCGCGAGCGCCTCCAGGTTGTCCTCCATGCGGTCGGCGATCCGCAGCAGCACGGCCGCTCGCTCCGCCGGTGCCGTCCGACCCCACGAGGGGGCCGCTGCGTGTGCTGCGTCCAGGGCGCGTTCCACGTCCTCGGCGGTTCCCCGTGCGACCTCCGTGAAGGGGAGGCCGTTGACGGGGCTCGGGTTCTCGAAGTAGCGGCCGGCCGCCGGGGCGACGTATTCGCCGCCGATCCAGTGGTCGTAGCGGGCCTGGTACGACATGAGCGAACCCTCGGTGCCGGGCGCTGCATAACGGGTCATGGCTTGGCCTCCCTGGAGACGTGCCGGCCGCCCTCGGTCGGCGCTCATGCCCGAGTGTGCGGACCCGTACGTTGCAAGACCGTTGCACCGGCTGCCAGTTCTTCCTCCAGGGAGTCGAGCCTCGCCCGCACCGGGGGGAGCTGGGGAGCCGGTACGGCCGCGCACAGCGCCCGCCACACCACCAGGTCGTCCTCGCCCCACGCGCTGTACGCCCAGTCGGAGAGCAAGGCGGGGTCACCCCGGTCCACCAGGGCCGCCCTCAGCCTGCCGGCCAGTCGCTCCCGAAGCCTTACGACTCCGGGCGCCGCCGACGAGGGGAGCAGTGGACCCGCATAGTCCCCGGCGGCCCCGGCGACCGCCCCCGAGGAGAGCCGCCGGTCCACCGTCGCGAAGTCCGCGTCCACCACGGGGGCGAGCCGGTACGGACGCGAGCGCAGCACGTCGGGGCCGAGCAGTGCCCGCAGCCGGGACAGCTCTGCCCGGAGCGTCACCGGGGTGACCGACTCGTCCTCGTACAGCGAGGTCAGGAGCTCTTCGCCGCCCATCCCCTCGGGGCGGTGGGCGAGGAGCACCAGGATCTCGCTGTGGCGGCGACTCAGCCGCAGGAGGCGTCCGCCCGAGGAAAGCACGGCCTCGTCGCGGCCGAGTGCCGAAAGCCGGAGGCGCCCTGGCTCCGGAGTCGGACCGGACAGTGCCAACTGGGACTCGGCCGCACGTGCCACCGCCTGGACGAAGCCGAGGCTGTGCGGGTGCGCGAGCCGTTCGCCACCCGTGATGTCCACCGCGCCGAGCACTCGCCCGCTGTGCGGGTCGTGCACGGGGGACGCGGCACACGTCCAAGCCCGTACCGGGTGCCGGAAGTGCTCGGCGGCGACGACCTGCACGGGCCGGTCGACGGCGAGTGCGGTGCCCGGCGCGTTCGTTCCCACGGCCGTCTCCGACCAGCGGGCTCCTGCGACGAAGTTCATCCCCCCGGCCTTGCGCAAGGTGCCCGGATGGCCTTCGACCCAGAGCATCCTCCCGGCCGCGTCGCAGACCGCGAGGAGGTGCTCCCCGTCCGTCGCGTACGCCCCCATCAACTCGCGGATCAACGGCATGGCCGTTGCCAGAGGATGACCTTCCCGGTAGGCGGTGAGCTCGTCCTCGTTCAGCTCGACCCGTGCCACCCCGTCGGGACTCACCCGGGCGCGCACGGAACGCCTCCACGAGGCGGCCACCAGGGGGCGTGTCCCCCCGGCGCTCGGTTCGGTTCCACTGTCGGGCCGGGACCGCGGGGCGGCGTACGCCCTTTCGCGTCGGGCGGTCGGCGTGCGGGAAACGCCCTGCACGTGTGATTCCGGTTCGGGTTCCGCCCGGTGGTCGGCGGTTGCCCACGCATTGCTCAACTCGGCCTCCTCGTCGAGGTCGTCCCGGCCCTTCCGACTCATCGTGGGGGGCGTCCGGACCGTCGACAAGCTTCCGCGGGTCCCGGTGCACGCCCCCTGTCCGGGACCGGACCCCACCCCTCACGTAGAGTGGGGCTCGGGCCGTTACTGGCGCTTGGGTGGATCACCACCGGGGAGCGGCCCGGCGGAGCCCGCCCCATCGGCAGCACCGCGACGATGCCGTGCGCCTGGGCGAACCAACGGCCGGAGACGACGCCCAGGAGCTTCCTTGTCCACCACCACCGCCACCCTCATGGACGGTACGGCCCTCGCCCGCCGCACGGTCGAGGAGACCGCCGGCCGCGCTGCCGAGGTCACCCGTCGCACCGGAGTCACTCCGTGCCTCGCGACCGTTCTGGTCGGTGCGGACCCCGCCTCCGTGACGTACGTGAAGATGAAGCAGAACCGCTGCGCGAAGGCCGGAATCCGCTCCCGGCGGGTCGAGCTGCCCGCCACCACGACGACCGAGGAGCTCGTCGCCGCCATCACCGCCCTGTCCGAGGACCCCGAGGTCCACGGCATCCTGCTCCAGCACCCCGTCGGTCCGCACATCGACGAGCGCGCCGCCTTCGAGGCCATCGCCCCGGAGAAGGACGTCGACGGCGTCACCACGGCTTCCTTTGCGGCCATGGGCTTCGGTCTGCCCGGCTTCGTCTCCTGCACCCCCGGGGGCATCATGCGCCTCCTCGACGCGTATGACGTCGAACTCAGCGGCAGGCGCGCGGTCGTCGTGGGACGCAGCGCGATCCTGGGCAAGCCGGCCGGCCTGCTCCTCCTCGGCCGTGACGCCACCGTCACCTACTGTCATTCCCGCACCCAGGACCTCTCCTCGGTCGTCCGCGAGGCCGACGTCCTCGTCGCTGCCGTCGGCAAGCCGAACTTCATCAGGGGCGAGGACATCAAGCCGGGCGCCGTCGTCATCGACGCCGGCTACAACCCGGGCAACACCGGCGACGTCGACTTCGCGTCGGCCGCCGAGCGCGCCTCCCTCATCACTCCCGTCCCCGGGGGCGTCGGCCCCATGACCATCGCGGTGCTCCTCGCCCAGACGGTCGAGGGTGCGGAGCGCCAGCTCGGTCTGTAGGCAGCGGTGAGGGGGGAGCAGCGGTGGCGTGCGGGTGTGCGGCCGTCGATTGTCACGATTCTGTACAAGCAGCTCCCCGTCGTCGGTCAACGGTGGCCGCGCCGCCGCAGAACAGCGAACCTGGTCCCTGTGCCGCAACCGCCGACCCCCGCCCCCGCTTCCGCCCCGGACCGTCCGGGCACGTCTGACCTGCCCGACCCGCCCGCACCGGGAGGTCCCCGCTCGGAGCCCGGCCCCACCGGCCGCGGCTCGACCGGGGCCCCGACAGCCGAAGTCCTCACCGCAGGCGCCGAGCACCCCTGGTCGGCGCGGCGGGTCCGGATCGGTGCTCCCCGGCCGGGACCGACCGCTCGCAACGCCCGTTGGTTCGGCGTGCCGCTCGTCCCCCTGTTCGTGGCGGCGCTGGTGGCCGGTGCCTTCCTGACCGCCCCGGGAGGTCGGGAAGGCACCGACCTCGCCGACGTGCCGCCGGGCGGGGGCCCGATCGGCGTGCCGTCCCCCGTTGCCTCCGACGAAGCGAAACCGGACGATTCTGCCCCGATCGGCGGGGAGACGGCCGACCCGTCGAGCACCGGAACGCCCCGGGTCCCCCCGGCTCCCGGCGACGAGCCCACCGGCACGGGGCCCGCGGACCGCACCGGGCAGTCCCGGGACACGAGCCCGCCGAAGCCGTCCCGATCCGGCAGCGACACCCCTTCGAAGGCGGCAACGTCCTCGGCGCGCCCGTCGAGCAGCCGGCCCTCGGGCCGTCCCGTCTCCTTCGAGGACATGCGCGTCGGGGACTGCTTCGACCTCGATCGCGACGCGCCGGGCACCGCCTTCCGTCGTTCCTGTGACGCGCCGCACCAGGCGGAACTGGTGGCGCGGCCCCGCATCGTCGTTGCCCAGGCCACCGAACAGACGGTGCGGGAGGCGGCCACGGAGCTCTGCAGCGAACCGCTCCGCAGCAAAGCCGCGCGGCAACCCGTCGGCACCCGGTGGACCACCTTCGTCCAGTACCCGTACCTGACGAGCTACCTCCTCGGCTCGGACCGGGCGGCCTGCAGCCTCGTCGTCACCAGCGGCACGCTCAGCCGCCCGCTTCATTAGCGTCCGCGGCGAAAGCCGTCGCCAGCGCCGTGGCCGGATCACGGTCCGGCGGGCCGGCCGGGCACCAGCGGGACCCCGACCTCAGGTAGGGCCACCAGCGGTCGTCCTCGCCGAGGCGCAGTTGTGCGCGGGTGCCCGTGACCGTCCAGCAGGCGCCGGTCGTCCGACGCAGGGCCGGCCGTTCGCCGTCTGCCCAGGCTTCGAGGAGCCGTTCCCCGGCACGGGCCAGCGCCCCGGAATCCGGTGCCCACTCCTCGTCCAGCACGGCCAGGGCGGCGGTACCGCCGAACCGCCACGCGCATGCGGCGAGCTCCAGCTCCGCCTTCGACCTGCCCGAACCGGAGGCGAGTCGTGTGGCGATCCGGGGGACGGGCTCGCCCGCCGCGAGCCGAGCCGCGTCCTGGGCGACGGTCAGACGCGCCTCGGTCGACCCCGTGGTGCCACCGGGCCCGCCCCCGGGGCCCACGAGGTCGAGGAGGAGCCGGTGGGCGCGGGTGGCCGCGTCCGCCGCGAGGAACTCGAGGGCCGTCGGGTCGACTCCGGGGCCGGGCGGGGTCTCCGTGTCCAGGGAAGGGGGCTGCCCCGGCACGGGCGGCGCGCCAGGAGGCGCGGGCAGCGGCGGGAGGAGGAACGCAGCGGCGTAGGCTTCCTCGGCGGACACGCCGGGCATGCCACGGTCCCCCGCGGTCCCCGGGCTCGGCTTCCCTGCGCTGCGGGCGGGCGGTGCGACGGCCCGCGAGGCGCTCCGTGTCCGCAACTGGTCCATAAGGGCGCGTTCGCCACGGCCCCGCACCAGAAGGAGGAGGAACGGGTCTTCGTCGAGGAGCCGCGCGACGTGGTAGCAGAGCGCCGCCGTGTGCGGACAGTGGTCCCAAGCGCGGCAGTCGCACTCCGGCTCCAGGTCCCCGACGCCCGGAAGCAGGTCGATCCCGGTCGCCGTCGCGTCCTCCGCCAAGAGGGGTGCCACCTCCCGTTCCAGGAGCGCCGCGATGTGCCCCGCGCTGTCGACGACGAGGTCGAGCAGCCGTTCCCACTGCCCCTCGGAGAACTCCTGCACCAGCACGTCGCTGCGGTACGCCGTGCCGTCCTCGTCCTTGACCACTGCCGTGATCCTGCCGGGACGCACGGACACGGCTCCCACCGCGCCCGCGCGTGCGTAGCGACGCCCGGTCTTCAACTGCCGGCCGTCGAGCGCGCTGCTTTCCAGGGCCTTCGTCCACGCCCGGCCCCACCAGGTCCGGGCGAACCCGCCGCTCCGGGCCGGCGGCAGTGCGGCGAACGTCCGCTCGTGGTCTTCCCGCACCTGCCCGTATCCGCTCATCGTCCGTCCCCTCGCAGGCGTACCAGTTCCGCCAGTTCCGCATCGGTGAGTTCGGTCAGCTCCGGCGAGGCCTCCCCGGCCGTCCCGAGTACGGTGTCCGCGAGCTCCCTCTTGCGGTCGAGCATCGCCGAGATCCGGTCCTCGATCGTCCCCTCGGCGATCAACCGGTGGACCTGCACCGGCCGGTCCTGCCCGATCCGGTGTGCCCGGTCGGTGGCCTGCGCCTCCACTGCGGGGTTCCACCAGCGGTCGTAGTGCACGATGTGCTCGGCGCGGGTCAGGTTGAGCCCCGTGCCGGCGGCCTTCAGGGAGAGGAGGAAGACCGGTACCTCGCCGCTCTGGAATCGGGCCACCATCGCCTCCCGTTCGACCACCGGGGTGCCTCCGTGCAGGAATTGCGTGCGCACCCCCCGCGCGATGAGGTGCGCCTCCAGGATCCGGGCCATCCCCACGTACTGGGTGAAGAGCAGGGTGCGACCGCCCTCGGCGAGGATGGTGTCGAGGAGCTCATCGAGCAGTTCCAGCTTGCCCGAGCGCCCTCGGGTCTTCGGGTCCTCCTCCTTCAGGTACTGGGCCGGGTGGTTGCAGATCTGTTTGAGACCGGTGAGGAGCTTCACCACGAGGCCGCGGCGCTCCATGCCGCCGGCCTCTGCGATCGCCGCCAGTGTCTCCCGCACCACCGCCTCGTAGAGGCCGGTCTGTTCGGGCGTCAGGGAGACGCTCCGGTCGGTTTCGGTCTTCGGCGGTAGTTCGGGGGCGATGCCGGGGTCGGACTTGCGGCGGCGCAGCAGGAAGGGGCGGACCAGCGCGGCGAGTCGCGCAGCGGCAGCAGGGTCACGGCCGCCCTCGACGGCGGTGGCGAAGCGGTTCCGGAAGGCGCCGAGGCTGCCGAGCAGCCCGGGCGTGGTCCAGTCGAGGATGGCCCAGAGTTCGGAGAGGTTGTTCTCCACCGGGGTGCCCGAGAGCGCCACGCGTGCGCGGGCCCCGATGGTCCGCAGGTGGCGTGCGGTTGCCGAGTGCGGGTTCTTGACGTGCTGGGCCTCGTCCGCCACGACGAGGCCCCAGTTCTGTGCGGCCAGTCGCTCGGTGTCCAGCCGCATGGTGCCGTACGTGGTGAGGACGAAGTCGCCGTCGGAGAGTCCTTCGAGGTCACGGGCGGCGCCGTGGAAGCGGTGCACTGGTGTGTCGGGTGCGAACCTCTCGATTTCACGCTGCCAATTGCCCATGAGCGAGGTCGGGCAGACGACCAGGGTCGGTCCCGCGGACGAGGGGTCGTCCTGCCGGTGCAGATGCAGGGCGATGACCGTGATGGTCTTGCCGAGCCCCATGTCGTCGGCGAGGCAGCAGCCGAGCCCGAGGGACGTCATCTGGTGGAGCCAGTTGAGTCCGCGTAACTGGTAGTCGCGCAGGGTCGCGGCGAGCGCCGGGGGTTGGGGGACCCCGTTGCTTCCGCGGGCGGGGTTCGCGAGTCGTTCGCGCAACCGTTCCAGCCATCCGGCGGCTGACACTTCGACGGAGCGTCCGTCGAGGTCGGTCGTGCCGGTGAGCACCGCTGCGAGGGCGTCCACCGGGGTGACCCTGCGGTCCTGGTCGGCCCGGGTCCGGGCCCGGCGCGCCTCGTCCGGATCGACGAGGACCCAACGGTCGCGCAGGCGGACGAGGGGGCGACCGGCTTCGGCGATCCGGTCGAGTTCGGCTCGGCTGAGTTCCTGCCCCCCGATCGAGAAGCACCAGTTGAAGGCGAGCAGGGAGTCTGCGGCGAGGAACGGGGACGGCCCGAAGGAGCGTGCGCCGCGAGGGCGATCGACGTCGATCCCGGTGCCGGTGCCGGTGCCGCGCGTCGCGTTCCCGTCGGTGTTGCCACCGGTCTTCTCCGGGCCGATCACCGCACGTGCGGTCAGCCGGTCGGTGAGCTCGTGTGGCCAGTAGACCTGGACGCCTGCCGCTCCAAGGGCTTCGGTCGCCGGGCCCAGGAGTTCCACGACCTCTTCATCGGCGAGTTCGAGTGCGTCGGGGACGGCTGCCGACAAGAGCGGGGACAGCGGAGGCCAGGCGCGTGCTGCACGTCGAAGGGCGAGGAGCGCGTCCATCGGGGCCCGTGGCCCGAAGGAGTGCCCCACCCGTTCGGTGCCCGACCACACCCCTGCGGCGTCCGCGACCAGGCTCGGGTCGGCGACCGAGTGCAATTGGAGCACGGCCCGGAAACCGGGGGCCACCCCGGCCTCCGTGTCGAAGCCGGGGAGTTCGAGCCGGAGCGAGAGGCGAATGCCTGCGTCGTGCACCGCCGCCACGTCGGCCGTCCACGAACGCTGTTCGGGGACGGCCGACGTGGCGTGGGCCGCGAAGGCCGGTCCGCCTGCCGCGAGCGGGGCGGCTGGTGTGCGGGGCAGCGCGTCGGCCACGGCGTCGACGAAGGCGTGCAGCAGTGCCTCGGGTTCGGGGAGGAGGAGCGGCCCGTCGTCCGACAGGGGTACGGCGTGGGCGGTGGGTGGCATCGACGCGGCAAGGGTGCGGAGTGCGTTCCATTCGCGGGGGCCGAGGGGGCCAGCCCGCCATGTGTCGTGGCCGCCCGGGGTGAGGCCCGGTAGTAACAGGCCGCGTGCCACCAGCTCCAGGGCCAGCAGGGAGGCGGCTCCCCAGAAGGCGGTCGAGGGGGAGCCGGTGTTCGAGAGGCGGGCGTGGGCGACCAGTGGAAGGGCGTCCCGGACCGACAGGGCGCGGGCGGGGACGGTCGTGGTGCCGACGCCGTCCTCTTCGACGACGGTGAGCGCGCAGCTGCCCAGGGGGGTGTTCACGGATGCGGAGTCCGGTTCGCCGTCCGGGTCCCAGAAGGCGATCCGGCCGGCGCGGGGTGGTTCGGCGGGGAGGAAGACGGCGACGTGCCGGGCGAGTTCACGGGGGAGGCTGGGGGAGGGGGCCAGGGCGGGGGCGTGGGTCGGGGCATCGGGTCCGTACGAGAGCGTCAACGCATTCCTCAAATTTGACTACCGAAAGACCGAGCTGCCGATGGTACGGGACGGGTGGGCCGCCCGTGTCCCCTTCACGGGTGAGGCGCGTCACTTCCCGGCGTCGGCACGGCTCGCGTGCCCCGTGGGCCGATCCCGTGCTCCCCTCCCGCCGCGGTGGGGGTCGCCCCACCACGATCCCCCGACGTCCCCCCTGTTCCGGACGGGTGGTGGCGCCATGGTCCCGGACGATCACCGATCCGTACGTTCTTCACGGGCGCATCGCCCACTGCCCCGTCGATGGCGCACCGCGTTCACCGACCGACGGAATTCGGAGCCCACCATGTCCCAGGCAACCGTCGCACCCCCGGCCGTCGCCCCCGTCCCGCCGGCCGCCCGTTCCCGGAACGGCAGCGAGTTCACCCCGCTCCTCCGCACGATCAAGGAGCAGGGGCTCCTCGAACACCGCCCCGGCTGGTACGCCCGCAGCATCGCCACCAACCTCCTCGGTGTCGCCGCCGTGGTCGTCGGGCTCGCCCTGCTCGGCCCCTCCTGGTGGGCCTTGCCGCTCGCCCTTCCCCTCGCGCTGTTCTCCGCACGCGCCGCCTTCGTCGGCCACGACGCGGGGCACGCGCAGATCACCGCGAACCGCACGACGGGCCGCATCCTCCAGCTCGTGCACGCCAACCTCTTCCTCGGGATGAGCCGGGAGTGGTGGAACGACAAGCACAACCGACACCACGCCCATCCCAACCACCTCGACAAGGACCCTGACGTCGCCGCCGACGTACTCGTCTTCGCCGAGCACCAGACGCTCGGCCGCCGGGGCCTGCGCGGCTTCCTCACCCGCCACCAAGCCGGGCTGTTCTTCCCGCTGACCACCCTCGAAGGCCTGGCCCTCAAGGCCTACGGGATCCGGGCCCTTCTCGCGGAGGACGGCCCCTTTCGGCGCCGGAGCGAGCGGCTCGTCGAAGCCGTACTGATCCTGGCCCACTTCGCCGGTGGTGCGGCGCTCCTCCTCGCCTTCTTGACCCCCGCCCAGGCGCTGGTGTTCGCTCTCCTCCACCAGATGGCGCTCGGTGTTCACCTGGGCCTGGCCTTCGCCCCCAATCACAAGGGCATGGAGCGCCCCGACGCACATCCGGACGGCGAGAACTGGGGCCATCTGCGCAGGCAGGTGCTCACCTCGCGCAACATCCGGGGCGGCGCCCTGACCGACTGGTTCCTCGGCGGGCTCAACTACCAGGTCGAACACCACCTCTTTCCGAGCATGCCCCGCCCGAACCTCCGTCTGGCCCGGCCCGCCGTACGCGCTCACTGCGCCGCACTGGGCGTTCCCTACACGGAGACCGGCTTCCTGGACTCCTACCGCCAGGCCCTCGGACATCTGCACCGGGTGGGTGCAGGGCTCCGCGCGGGCGGCGCAGAATAGGGCCGGAGGCGGTCACGAGCGAGCGGAACACCGGCCCGGCGTCCACGGAGGGTTCAGGAGGGGCGTACGGCCATGGCGTCCAGCGCAGCGAGGAGGGCCGGAAGCTGGGGCCCGCGCCCCACGGGCAGCACCGCGCGCGGCAGCTCGTCGAGGAGGACGAACGCCATGTCGTCGGCCTTGGCCACGAGCGACCAGCCGGGGCCGTCCGCGCGGAGGACTCCGGCCGACGAGCGGACCCGACCCACGGGCGGCGGGTCCTCCAGATAGCCGTGCAGCTCGACCAAGGCCTTCCTGACCCCGCTGTAGGGGTCGCCGGAAAGCGCAGCCCGAGCCGCCCCACCGGAAGCCGGTGCGCCGGAACCGCGCACCGGAGCGGCAAGGCCGGCTCCCGAGAGGTTCTCGCCGGACCCGGTCAGCGGTCCGCCGGTTCCCGGCGCGGGACCTCCGGGGCCGGTCGCCGGGACCGGCTCGGTCCCCCCGTCGTCCGCCCGGGCCCGCCAGGAGGCCCACTGGAGCGCCACCTCGTCGGCGCCCAGCCGCCGTTGGGCGGGGCCCCAACGTTCGCCCGAGGGCGGGCTCAGTGGAGCCGGTGCGCCCTCCTCCCGGGGAGGGTCGTGCGGAGCCGGGACGCCCGGGGCCGCGGTCGCCACGGGGAGCGGCCAACCCGGCAGTCCGGTCACCACCGAGCGCTCGTCGGGGGAGAGGTCGTAGGCCATGCCGCAGTCCCAGGAGGAGATGGCCACGGCGACGAGCGACACGTCGTCGACCACCACGGTCCAACGCGCCCCCAGGCCGTCCTGTCCGAACACGAGCCCGTAGCCCTCGGCGTACGGGGACAGGCCGAGGGCGGCGCAGGCCGCCGGATAGTCGTCCCCGAGCACGCTGGGGAAGCGTGCGGGCGTCAGCAGCGCCGCAGTGAGCACGAACAGCTCATCGGCATCGGCATCGGCGATCGGGTCCGCATCGGCCACGGCAACCTCCCCATCTGGTCGTCGGCGCACCTTAACGAGCGGGTAACCCGCGCGTCGAGGGTCTCCGTCGGGAAACCTCGGGTTCTCGGGGTGCGTGCGTCACGTGTCTTCCGCATGCCGGGGCGCCGGCACCTCCCGCAGACCGAGCAAGGAGCGTGCCATGGCGCTCGGGGGTTGGTTCCGTTCCCTGGCGAGGGTGAGCAGGGCCCGACAGGCCAGTTCGTTGATGCCGAAGGAGAGCATGTCGGGGGAGACCCGGCCCGCCGCTTCCTCGGCCCGGCCCGGATCGCCTTCGGCGCAGGCGGCCACGTAGTCGGCCGCGGCTTCGAAGAGGTTGTGCCCCTGGCGGGGGCGCGATGACGCCGGCGCGAGGGCTTCGGGCGCCTTCCGGCCGGAGGGGAGGAGTCTGCGCAGTCTTTCCGTCATTCGTGCCACGGCTCGCCGCCTTTCCCGGGCACGACTGCCCGGCACCTCCACGGTAGACAGTGAAGTGCTGTGGAAGAAGGGCGCGTTGGCATCCGTGATGAGGATGTGGAAAAGCGCGTGGAGGATCGACGCGCCGGTGGCTCAGCCCTCGCGGACGGCCAGGGCCAGATAGCGCGCGTCCTCGTCGACGTAGTCGACGAGCCGCCAGCCGGCCTCGGCGAGCAGGACGCGCAGGCGGGGCTCGGCACGCAGGTCGTCCGCGGAGACCTCCCGGCCGTGACGGGCGGCGAGGGCCGCCCGTCCGATCGGGTGGAACAGCGCGAGCCGGCCACCGGGGCGTACGGTCCGGGCGAGCTCCCGGAGGGCGGCGACGGGCTCGGGGAGGTGGGAGACGAGGCCCGCACCGAAGACGGCCTCCAGCACGCCGTCGCGCAGCGGCAGCCTGCCGACGTCGGCGAGCAGGAGGGTTCCGCCGCCCTCGACGCCGCGTCCGGCGTCGACGGCCCGCGCGATCATCTCGGGGGTGAGGTCGACCCCGAGCACGGTGCCGGTGGGGCCGACGGCGGCCCGGAGCGGCACGAGGGCGCGTCCGGTACCGCAGCCGGCGTCCAGGACGGCGTCGCCGGGGCGCAGACCGAGAGCGTCCACCGCGGCGGCGTACGCAGGACCGTCCTCGGGGAACCTGCGGTCCCAGTCAGCGGCGCGGGCGGCGAAGAATTCTCGTACGCGCAGGGGGTCATCGCTCATGTGCTCATCATCCCGCACCCGGAGGGGTGGACTTTCTGCGCATCCGTTCGAGCTCTGTGCGGTCGTGCGGAGTCGCCTCCTGTCACATTCCACCAGCTTTCGAAATGCGCCCCCAATGCGCCCCTCCATGCGCACTACCGTCCCTGGGCCATGGGACACCTGGACCACGCCGCTTTCGGCTGGCTGACACCCGCGCTCTCGTACGCGATGGCCTGCATCGGTGCCGCCCTCGGACTGCGCTGCACCGTACGGGCACTCGCCGCAACCGGCCGATCGCGGCGCAACTGGTTGCTCACGGCCGCTTCCGCGATCGGCACCGGCATCTGGACGATGCACTTCGTGGCCATGCTCGGGTTCGGCGTGACGGGAACCGACATCCACTACGACGTCCTGCTCACCCTCCTCAGCCTCGTCATCGCGATGGCCGTCGTCGGCGTCGGGGTCTTCGCCGTCGGCCACGGGCGCGACCGGGGCCGCTCGCTCCTGGTCGGCGGACTCACCACGGGCCTCGGCGTGGCGAGCATGCACTACACGGGCATGGCGGCCCTCCGGCTCCACGGCCGGGTGCGGTACGACCCGCTGCTCGTCAGCCTCTCGGTACTGATCGCCGTCCTCGCCGCCACGGCTGCGCTCTGGGCGGCACTTCACATCCGGGCCCCGGCAGCGGTGGCCGTCGCCTCCCTCGTCATGGGGGCGGCGGTCAGCAGCATGCACTACACCGGCATGCTCGCGGTACGGGTCGAGGTGCTCCCCTCCGGTGCCCCCCTTCCCGGTGCCACGGCCATGCAGTTCGTCTTCCCGCTCGCCGTCGGCCTCGGCTCCTACCTCTTCATCACCTCCGCCTTCGTCGCCCTGTCCCCGACGGCCGCGGAACGGGTCGCCTACGCCTCCGCCGGACACCCCGCCGAACCGGACGAAGGCGCGGTGGACGTCGCTCCGCCCGGCTTCCCCACCGCGGCGGCCCGCACCCCGATGCCCTGACGTCCCGCAGCCGACCGAGCCCGACCTCCCCGACCGCCCGGGCACTCCCTTCCCGCGGGCCACTGGAGCAGATCGGCTCCCGGACCGTCGGGCACCCGCCCCCGTCCCGTCCACCCGACGCACGCCACACCGCACCAGAGCAGACACAGCCGGAACGAGGAGGCCATGCGAACTCCCCGCAAGAACAAGGACGCCGAGGCGTCACCACCGGTGGCCGCGCGGGGGCGGCGCGCACATGCAGGGCAGCCCGCCGTCGAACCGGCGCCGGAAGGTTCCCCGGCCCCCGAACGCCAAGCCCCCGCGGAGCCGAGCGCGCCGGCACGCGCCGTCGCCGCTCGCTCCACCGCCGGTCCCGCCGGGCACCGTGTCCACCACCGGCCCGTGGGGCTGCGCCCGCGTACGGTCCGGGCCAAGGTCGTCTCGCTCCTGATGGTCCCGGTCGTCTCGCTCCTCGCGCTCTGGGGCTTCGCCACCGTCACCACCGCCCAGGGCGTCGTCGCGCTCCGCCACGCCCAAAGCGTCGACGAGGAGGTCCACCAGCCCGTGCTGGCGGCCCTCACCGCCCTCCAGGACGAACGGCGAGCCGCCGTCCGACAGATCGCGGCACCCGGAGCCACCCGGGCTGCCGAGCTCGGGGAACGCATCCGCCGGACGGACGCGGCCGTCGACCGGCTCCGCCTGGACGCCACCCACACCGTCGGGGACGCCGGAGGCCTCCCCGGTGACGTCGCCGCCAGGGTGAGCAGCTTCGTCCGCACTTCGGAGGGCCTCGCCGGACTCCGCACCGCCGCGCTCGACGGGCGCGCCGACTGGGACCGGGCGTACGGCGCGTACACGGAGGCCGTCACCGCGGCCTTCGCCGTCAGCAGCGCGCTCACCCGCACCCAAGGCGGTGAACGGGCGACCGACGCACGCGCGCTCCTCGAATTCGGCCGGGCCGGCGAAATGTTGTCCCGCGAGGACGCGCTGCTCACTTCCGCCCATCTCACCGGTCGGTTCACCGAGGAGGGGCTCCGCGCCTTCTCCGGAGCCGCCCAGACCCGCCGCGTCCTCACGGATTCCTCCCTCGACGACCTGCCCGCCGTCGAGCGCGGCGCATGGGAACGGCTCTCCGCCGGCACCGATCACCTCCGACTCGCCCGCGCCGAGGACCGGATCAGCGCCGCGTCCCCCGGCCGACCCGCCGCCCAGGCCGTTCCCTCCGCGGACTGGGACGACACCGTCGCCTCCGTGCGCGTCGACCTCGCCGCGTTCGAGGCGGATGCGCGCGCCGCAGCGGCAGACCGTGCCGACCCCTTCCTCGGCGGAGTCCTCACCCCGGGGGGTGCGGCGGTCGTCCTCGGACTCGCGGCCGTCGCCGCCTCGCTCGTCATTTCCGTGCGGATCGGCCGTGGCCTCGTCGTCGAGCTCGTCAGCCTGCGCAACACCGCCCTGGTCATCGCGCGCCGGAAACTCCCCGAAGCCATGCGGCGGCTCCGCGCGGGCGAAGAGATCGACGTCCGGGCCGAAGCCCCGCCCGAACGCTCCTCCCAGGACGAGATCGGCCAGGTCGGCGAGGCCCTCGCCATCGTCCATCGAGCTGCCCTCTCCGCTGCGGCCGAGCGCGCCGAGCTCGCCAGCGGCATCTCCGGGGTCTTCGTCAACCTCGCCCGACGCAGCCAGGTCCTCGTCCACCGCCAGCTCAACCTGCTGGACAGCATGGAGCGGCGCGCCGACGACCCCGGTGAGCTCGGTGACCTCTTCCGGCTCGATCACCTCACGACCCGCATGCGACGCCACGCCGAGAGCCTGATCATCCTCTCCGGCGCCGCTCCGGGCCGGGCCTGGCGGATGCCCGTCCCGCTCACCAACGTGGTCCGCGCCGCCGTCTCCGAGATCGAGGACTACGCGCGCGTGGAGGTCCGGCGACTCCCCGAGACGGCCGTCATCGGCGGAGCCGTCGCCGACCTCACCCACCTCCTCGCCGAACTCATCGAGAACGCGGCCCAGTTCTCGCCGCCCCACACCAAAGTGCGGGTCGTGGGGGAACCCGTCGGCAACGGCTATGCCCTGGAGATCGAGGACAGGGGGCTCGGTATGGGCAAGGAGGCGCTCGCCGAGGCGAACGCCCGCATCGCCCGGTCAGAAGCCCTCGACCTCTTCGACAGCGATCGACTCGGCCTCTTCGTGGTCAACCGCCTCGCCTCCCGCCACGACATCAGGGTCCACCTGAGGAACTCTCCCTACGGTGGCACGACGGCCGTCGTCCTGCTTCCGACCGGTCTCCTCCAGGCCACCGCGGCACAGGGGCGCGGCGCACCGGCGCACGGCCCCGAAACCCTCCGGGCCGAACCCCCGCACCCGGGGAGCACCGGTGCCCACGCCGCCGAACGGCCGGAAGACGGCGAGGGGCGCAGCGGCAACCGTCCCCCCGGGGGCGCACGCGCCGCGCGTGAGCGGGAGGAGGCGCACCGCGCCGAGGCCCGCCGCTTCGGGCGGCCCCCCGGTCCGCACCCCTCCCACCGGGGCGGCCCGCCGCCGCGGCTTCCCGGCGGGCCGACACCACCCGCCGAGGCCGGCCGCGGGGCCGCCACCCGGCCATCGGCGGGAACCCCACCCGTCCGCCGGCCCCCCCAGGCGGCCCGGCCCCCGCCCCCGCCCCCGCCGCGGCCGGCGGGGGGCCCCCCCCCCGGCCCGGGGCGCACCCCCCCCCCGCCCCCCCCCCCCCCCGGGCCCACGGAACCCGGCCGCAGCCCCCGACGCGTCCGACGGCGCTCCCCCCGCCGGGCACGCGACCGGAATCCGGTACGGACCCCGGGAGCACCCGGCCCCCGAACGGAGTCACCGAACTGCACCGGCACGGACCGCCCCCCGCACCGCCGCTCCCGTCGGAGCAGACGCCCGCCGCACCCGCGGGCGGAGGCTCCGCAGGGCGCTTCGAACCAGCCGGACGGGACGCTTCCGACGGTGAACTGCCCCGGCGCGTACGACAGGCGAGCCTCGTCCCCCAACTGCGCGAGGTGCCGCCCCCCGCAGCCGCCCCGACCCCGGCCGTCACCGATGTGCGCACTCCGGAACGGGTCCGGGACCGCATGGCGGCCTATCGGGACGGCTGGCAGCGGGGTGGTGGCGGCACCACGACCCCCCGGCGTCCCCTCGGCACGGGCCACGACTCCGGACGCGGCAACGCCCTTCCAGACCCTCGCTCCGAAGGAGACGACACATGATCGACCACGAGCGGATCCCGCACCACCGCTCCGGAGAGCTGGACTGGCTCCTCGACGACCTCGCCCAGCGGGTCGGGGAGGTCCGCCACACCGTGGTGCTCTCGAACGACGGGCTCGCCGTCGGCGCCTCCAGCGGACTCAGCCGGGAGGAAGCCGAGCACTTGGCCGCCATCGCCTCCGGCTTCCACAGCCTCGCCAAGGGGGCAGGCCGGCAGTTCGGCACCGGTGGGGTCCATCAGACGATGGTCGAGATGGACGACGGCTTCCTCTTCGTCGCGGCTGCCGGAGACGGCTCCTGCCTCGCCGTCCTCAGCGCCGCGAGCGCCGACGTCGGCCTCATCGCCTACGAGATGGCCCGCCTCGTCAAGCGCGTCGGCGAGCACCTGCACACTCCGCCGCGGCTCGCGGTTCCCCCGTCGGCCGCCGGCTGAACCCGGAGGGGCCGCCATGAACGACGATCGCGCGGACCGGGGCCGGCCGGTGCCGGGAAGCCAGTGGTACGACGCCGATGCCGGACCGCTCGTGCGTCCGTACGCGATGACCGGAGGCCGGACCAGACCGGGACCCAGCTCGGTCCGGTTCGACCTGATCGCGTTGGTCGTCGTGGACGACGCCCCCCCGGGGCCTGCCGAGGAGGAGCTCCTCGGTCCCGAACACCGGTCCCTGCTCGCCCTGTGTCGGGCGGAGACCTCGTCGGTGGCCGAACTCGCCGCCGATGCCGACCTGCCCGTCGGCGTCGTCCGGGTGCTCCTCGGCGACCTGCTCACATCGGGCTTCGTGCGCGTCAGTCGGCCCGTACCGCCCGCACAGCTCCCTGACGAAAGAATCCTGAGAGAAGTGATCGATGGCCTACGAGCGCTCTGAGAACACCGGCTCCGGCGACGGCGCAGATGCTGCCCTCGCCCTGAAGATCCTGGTCGCCGGCGGATTCGGGGTCGGCAAGACCACCCTCGTCGGCGCCGTCAGCGAGATCAGGCCCCTGCGCACCGAGGAACGGCTCAGCAGGGCCGGCGAACGGGTCGACGACACCGGAGGGGTCGATCAGAAGACCACCACGACCGTGGCCATGGACTTCGGCCGCATCACGATCCGCTCCGGGCTCTCCCTGTACCTCTTCGGCACTCCGGGGCAGGACCGGTTCTGGTTCCTCTGGGACGAGCTGTCCCAGGGGGCCCTGGGGGCGGTCGTCCTCGCCGACACCCGGCGACTGGAGGACTGTTTTCCGGCGGTCGACTACTTCGAGCACCGGAAGATCCCGTTCGTGGTCGCGGTCAACTGCTTCGCGGGCGCGCGCACCTACGGGGCACACGACGTTTCCCGGGCGCTTGACCTGGACCGCGGCACGCCCGTGGTGCTGTGCGACGCGCGGGATCGCGACTCGGGGAAGGAGGTACTGATCCGCCTGGTCGAGTACGCGGGGCGGATGCACACCGCCAGGCTCCTGGACACGGTCGGTTGAGGAGGCGGGACACGGAGGCGGGCGGGGGACGGGGCTCAGTCGGAAACGCCGGCCTCGGCGACCACCTTCTCGATCCTCACCCGGACGAGCAGTTCGCCCGGGACCGCGTTGCGCTCCCCGAACTCCTCCGCCCGGTCCCGTCCCATGTACCGACCGCCGATGCGCGTCGCCCAGTAGCGCAACTGATCCGGTTCCTCGCTGAGTTCGGCACGACCGCTGAGTGACGCGAAGGCGAACGGCGGGGTGTCGTCGTCCACGCACAGGGACACCCGGCCGTCACGCGCGAGGTTGCGGCCCTTGACCGTGCCCCTCCCCGTGTTGAACACGAAGTCGTCGCCGTCGAGCAGGAACCAGATCGGCACGACGTGCGGGCTGCCGTCCTCCCGGACGGTCGCCAGCTTGCCCGTACGGGTCCCTTCGGACACGAAGGCCCGCCACTGATCCTCTGTCATCCTCGCCATGTCCCCATAGTGCGGCACGCGCGGGTGCGGCGCAGTGCTTGCCCTGCTCACGACAGTGCGTAAGGCTTGCGGCGATATGCGGACCACGACGGTACGGACCACGGGGCCTTGCGGACCACTCGGGTCCGCCCACGGGGGCGTTCCGGCTAGGGGGAGGAAACTGATGGCGTTGGACAAGGGACTGGACTGGCTCCTGGACGACCTGACCCAGCGGGTCGGGTACATACGGCACGCGCTGGTGCTGTCGAACGACGGTTTGGTGACGGGCGCGAGCAGCGGGCTCGTGCGGGAGGACGCCGAACACCTGGCAGCGGTCTCCTCCGGCCTGCACAGCCTGGCCCGGGGCTCCGGGCGACACTTCCGGGCGGGGCGGGCGCGGCAGACGATGGTGGAGTTCGACGACGCCCTGCTCTTCGTGACGGCGGCGGGCGAAGGCAGTTGCCTGTGCGTGCTGAGCGCGGCGGAGGCGGACATCGGGCAGGTGGCGTACGAGATGACGCTGCTGGTCAACCGGGTCGGTGAGCACCTCGGTGTTGCGGCGCGGCAGCCCGGCTTCCCGGAGGGCGGCGCCCTCTGACGGGATGCCGTGTCCGGCTGCCCGCGAGCGATTGCCCGTACGGGGCGGGCAATTCGTCACCCCGGGGCGTTTTCCCCTGGGGGTTCCAGGGATTCACGGGTTCGGAGGAACGGGAACGCAGGGTGCGGCGGCCGGTGCGGGGCCGGCCGGAGGCCGGGCTGCAGCGCCACTCCAGCGGGTCGTGCAGGAGCGGGGCCGGAGGTTCCTGGCTGTCGCTCCGGCCCGATGAGGCTCGGACAGGGCCGGCAAGGGGACAGGGCCGGCGAGGGGGCGTCACGCTCCGCCTCGACCGGCTCCTCGGTCCTTGCCCTGGCGGGCGGCCTCCGGGCACCGGCGGGGCGCTGCGTCCCCGAAGGCCGCCGAGCGCGGCCGGCGGGCCTCGCGGTGCGGCTTCTCCGGAGGGATGCTGGAGTCGTGGTGCGACGAGCGGCCGGTGCGAGGGGTGCGTGGCGCCACGAGTGACCGGCGGGCCGCGAGGAGATGAGCGACGTGTACGACTTGCACATCGACACCGACGTCACCGTGCAGCTCAGCGACTGCTGTCAGGAGGACGCCCGGGCCGTGTTCGAGCTTCTCGACCGCGTCTACCAGCTGGAGGACGTGGAAACGCCGAGTCCGCAGGGTGCCGCGGGACCGGCCACCACCGTCTGGACCGCCACGTTCGACACCGCCGCCGGACGGCGCGAAGAGGTGGGCCCCACCTCCTTGTCCGACATGGTGGGGGCAACCCTCACCGGTGGCTACCGTGCCGTCGACGAGGTCGAGAAGGTGCTGGCCACGGGCTTCGACATCCGGTCCCTGCAGGCCGTCTCCGGTGACCAGGAGACAGAGGCCCGGCTGTTGCTGGCCTCCCGCTGAGAGGAACGCAAGGACGCTCCGGGTGACGCGGACGGGCGTTGCCCGGGGTTCTCCCGTGTCCGTGGAGCGTCGACCCACCCCGCCGAGGACCCCGCTATACACCGTGTGTAGAGTTCTTTCGATCATGTCTGCCGCCCTGACCAGCGGCAACGACCACATCGAAGGCATTACGGGGAAAGCGGGTCCACCATGTTCCGATTCAGGCCCGGCCGACGCAGGGCCACGACCAGGGCCCTGCTGGCCACGGCATCGCTGGCGTTGGCATTGGGGGCTTGTGGAGTCGATACGGTCACCCCTCAGGACGCCCGGCGGGAAGCCGGGACGGACGACAAGAGGGGGGCCGTGCCCCGCCGTGTCGACTGCGCGAAGGTCAAGTGCATAGCCCTGACCTTCGACGCCGGCCCCGGCAAGGACACCCCTCGACTCCTCGACGTTCTCAAGGAGAAGCAGGTTCCGGCCACCTTCTTCCTGCTCGGCCGGAAACACGTCGACCGTTACCCGGAGGTCGTCAAGCGGATGGCCGGCGAGGGGCACGAGATCGCCAACCACACCTGGACGCACGAGATCCTGACCGACCTCGACGAGCCGGAGATCCGGGACCAGCTGCTGAGGACACAAGACGCCATAGAGGCGATCACCGGTCGCAAGCCCACCCTCATGCGCCCGCCGCAGGGGCGCACCGACGACAAGGTGTCGGAGGTGAGCCGAGAGCTGGGGCTGGCCCAGGTCCTGTGGAGCGTCACGGCGAAGGACTACTCCACCACCGACTCGGAGCTGATCAGGCAGCGCGTCCTCGACGGCGCGCACCGGGACGCCATCATCCTGCTCCACGACATATACGACGGGACCGTGCCGGCCGTGCCCCCGATCATCGACGAGCTCAAGCGCAGGGGCTTCACCTTCGTGACGGTGCCCGAACTCCTCGCCCCGGGAGAGGCCCGGCCCGGCGCCGTCTATCGCCCTCAGAAGGGCTGACGGGGGCGGGAGAAATCGGGTGAGGTGACTCACATCGCCCGGTGGGGATTTCTCGGAACATTCAAGAAAGGTTTACCGTTCTACCTATGTGACGGCAAAGGGGTCCGGTCCCCAAGGTCCCCCCCCAGCGGCGACCGCCCTTTCCTCGTCACGGCTAGCGGCCCCGGTTGGAATCCCCCGTCCAACCGGGGCTCTGTCGTTCCGGCGCTTCCCTCCGATCGGGGAGCGGGGCGTCGCCGGGGGCTCCGGCACCGTCCCGTCGTCGTCATGCGAACGGCGACGGGCGGCGCGGGGGAGAGGGGGGCCGTTCAGTTCTCGGTGCCCAGCCACAGGTCCGGGCCGAACACCTCGTAGTGGATGTCGGCTGCGGCGGTGCCCCGGTCGAGCAGGTCGCTGCGCACCGCCCTCAGGAAGGGGAGCGGCCCGCACAGGTACGCGGTGGCGCCGGCCGGCAGCTCGACGGCCGTGACGTCGGCGCGTCCCGGGCGGGCGCCGGAGTCGCCCGGCTCCTCGTACCAGAGGTGCAGCGTTGCCTGCGGCAGCGCGTCCACGAGGCGCTGCAACTCCTGGGCGTGTGCGTGCGAGGCGGGGGAGCGGTCGGCGTGTACGACGACGACCCGTCGGCTCGACCCGGTGGCGGCGAGGTGATGGAGCATGGACAGCATCGGGGTGTTGCCGATTCCGGCCGAGGCGAGTAGGAGGGGCTTCTCGTCCTCGGGCAGGACCAGGTCGCCGAACGGGGCCGAGACCTCCACCGCGTCCCCGGTGCGGGCGTGGGAGTGCAGCCACGAGGAGACCTCGCCCGCCGGGTCGCCGTCGACCCGCTTCACCGTGATCCGCCACTGCGGGTGCTCGGGAGCGGAGGACAGGCTGTACTGGCGGATCTGTCGGGCGCCGTCCGGCAGTGCGACCCGGACGCTCACGTACTGGCCCGGTCGGAACGGAACCGTGGGCGTTCCGTCGGCGTGCCGCAGGACGAAGGAGGCCGTGTCGGCCGTTTCGTCGCGGCGCTCGGCGATTTCCATGGCCCGCCAGACCTGCCCCTCGGCGACCCCCGCCTCCTGGTAGAGCCGGGCTTCTACGGCGATGAGGGCGTTGGCCATCAACCAGTACACCTCGTCCCAGGCGCGTGCGACCTCCGGGGTCACCGCGTCGCCGAGGACCTCCACGATCGCGGCGAAGAGGTGCTCGTGCACGGTCTTGTACTGCTCGGAGGTGACGCCGAGCGAGGCGTGCTTGTGCGCGATCCGGGACAGCATGGCGTCGGGGCGACCGTCCGGGTTCTCCAGCAGGGCGACGGCGAAGGCGGCTATGGAGCCGGCGAGGGCCTTCCGCTGCTCGCCGTTGGCCTGGTTGCCCCGGTTGAACACGTCGCGCAGGAGCTCGGGGTGGGCGGCGAAGAGACGTCCGTAGAAGCGCTCGGTGATCTCGTCGAGGGCTCCGCCGACGGCGGGCAGCGTGGCGCGGACGATCGGCACGGAACGGTCGGACAGCATGGGGACTCCAATGTGGTAAGTGATCTACGTATTTAAAGGTAGGGGTGTGCCCCCTCGGGGGAGGGGGTGTCGGGGGGACGGTCAGGTCGATGCGGAGGGGCGTGGGGTGAGGGTGAGGAGCAGTGGGCCGGTCGGTGGAGCGACGAGTTCCGCCACGGTCAGCGGGTCGAGCGCGCGGTAGAAGGCCTCCTGCGCCTCGCGCAGCGCTCCGCGCAGCCGGCATGCGCTGCGGAGTGGGCACGGTGGATCGCCCTCGCAGGCGACGACCTCCTCCTCGCCCTCCAGGGTCCTGGTGAGCCAGCCCACCGAAGAGCGTCGTCCCAGCTCCGTGAGGGTCAGTCCGCCGCCGCGTCCACGGCGCGCCTCCACCACGCCGAGGTGCTGGAGTCGGGTGACCACCTTCGCCATGTGGGCGTAGGGCACGTCCATCGACTCCGCCACCTCTCGGGTGGTGACGGATTCCTCCGGTGCGGTGACCGCCAGGCGCATCACGGCACGGAGCGCCAGGTCGGTGAACTTCGTCAGCCTCACGGTCTGACCGTATCAAAGAGGTATCTCAGGTTCGCATTAGGGGGGTGCTTCTTTGCGTGGCGTCCGCGCCCGACGCCGCCACAGCCACCAGCCACCCGTGCACAGACAACTCGTGGTCAGCACGATCCCGGCCACGGGCCAGCGTCCGCCGGCGATCCGGGTGTCCGTGAGGACGATCACGAGCAAGGCGATGGCGGGCAGCAGGAGCGAACCGAGCGCTCGCAGGGCGGCGAGGGTCATGGCGGGGTCGACCCGGACGCTGCGCGGGGAGCGCAGGTCGGGCGTGCCGACGTAGAAGAGGGTGGCCCGGTCGATCAGCTGGTTCGTGGCGCGGTCGTACGAAACCGCCATGTAGGGCAACCAGACGAGCGGGGCCACCAGGCCGAGCAGGAAGACGGCGGTGACCAGTGCCCACTGGCCGATCCGGCTCCAGAGGCCGACGCGTTCTTCGGAGGGGGTCACGAGCCCGAGCAGCCGCGCCATGCGCATCACCAGGTCCCGGAACGTCGCGAAGCGCCCCCGCCCGCGCTGCCCCCGGGGCTCGTGCGAATCGGTGCCGAGGGCGGCCAGGGCCGTCGTGGTGTCTTCGTACACCCCTTGGAGGACGAGGAGCTCGGCTGCCCGTTCGGGTCGAGTGGCGTCCCGTCCCTCGACGGCGGCGAGTTCGAGGACCGTCCGCGCCTGGGAGAGCAGGGCACCGCAGAAGGCGAAGGGGATGAGCACCAGGTAGGGGCCGCCGACGAAGGCGCCTTCCGTGGCGACCCGTCGGCGTCCGTGCTTGAGGACGAGCGTCCGGAGGGCCGCCGTGTCGGCGCCGGGGTGAGAAGCGCGGAGGCTTTCGACCGCTGCTCCGGCCCGGGGGCCGAAGTGTCGCAGGGCGAAGGAGGCGAGCGCCTCGGGGAGCCTCTCGGGGGCGGCCGCGACCTCCCTCAGCAGTGATCTGGTGAGTTCCGGATCCGGCTCGTCCCCCTCGGTGCGGGCGGCTGCCGTCGCCCGTCGCTTCCGGAGCCTCAGGAGAGGACCTTCGCCTTGGCCTTCTCGAACTCCTCGCCCGTGATGGCGCCCTTCTCCTTGAGGTCGGCCAGGCGGGCCAGTTCATCGGTGGCGCTGCCGCCCTGTGGCCCTGCGGCCTTGCGGATGTACTCCTGGAACGCGGCCTCGCCCTCCTTGGCGCGCTTGGCGTCCCGCTGCCCCATGCTCTTGCCGCGGGCGATGACGTAGACCAGCACCCCGAGGTACGGGAGCACGATGCAGAAGATCAGCCAGCCGGCCTTGCCCCAGCCGCCGAGCGAGTCGTCCCGGAAGATGTCGGTGATCACCTTGAACAGCAGGAACAGCCACATGATCCAGATGAAGAACCACAGCATGGTCCAGAAGAGGTTGAGGAGGGGGTAGTCGTCCATTCCTGCACGCTCCGTTCCTGTGCAGGCCGGGAGGGGCCTGGCGTTGCAGCGAGTGTCGCCCAGCCTCCGTGCTTCCGCACGTCGTGACGCCCCGCGTGCGGAGCGGGCGCCTCCGTGTTCGCATGGAGCTTCCGGCCGTCCCCGCCGCGCCGTGATCAGGCGCGGCGCAGCGAAGCCAGCGCCCGATCCGCGTGGGCGCTCATCCGCAGCTCGCTGCGGACCACTTCCCGGATGCGCCGGTCCTGATCGATGACGAAGGTGACCCGCTTCGTCGGGGCGAGCGAGAAGCCGCGGGTGACGCCGAACCGCTCGCGCACGGCCCCGTCCGTGTCGGACAGCAGGGGGTAGCCGAGCGAGTGCCGCTCGGCGAAGGCCTGCTGCCGCTCCACGCCGTCGGAGCTGATGCCGACGGGCAGGGCCCCGACGGCCCGGAACTCGACCGCGAGGTCACGGAAGTGGCATGCCTCGGCCGTACAACCCGGGGTGAGGGCCGCAGGGTAGAAGAAGAGGACGACCGGGCCTTCCGTGAGCAGGTCGCTCAGCGAACGGGGGGTGCCCGTCTCGTCCGGGAGGCTGAAGTCCTCGACGAGGTCACCGACGTTCATCCGGGGCCGTCCTTCGTCCGTTGGCGTGGAGCCATCGCTGCCCGCGGCGGCCGACCGGTGACGTTACCGCAGAGTAGGGTGACCGTCACGCCTTCGGCCGCCGGTCACGGTTGGTGCACGGCCTCCACGGCCGGATTCCCCGCGGCGCAGCGCAGGTCGAGCACGGCGAGGGCCCGCTCGCCCCACCGCAGGTTCTCCTCTTCGAAGAACCGTCCGCGCATCAGGGTGAGGTACGGCCCCACCCGCTCCGCCTCTCCGAGGTAGGTCTCCTCGTCCCGGCCGTCGAGCATCCGCTCCCGCATCCGGTCGTAGCGGGCCAGCTTCGCCCGTGCCGTCTCCATCCGCTGGGCCACGAACGCGCGGACGGCAGCGGTGTCGCCCTCGTCGCACGCCTGTACCTGGACCATCAACTCGTCGCGGACGGCGCTCGGGCGCGGTGGCGTGGCCGTGTAGACGGCGAGGTCCCGTCTGCCCGACTCGGTGATGCTGAACACGCGTTTGTTGGGACGCCGTTCCTGCTCCACCACGCGGGCCGTGATCAGGCCGGCCTCGGCGAGCCGGTCCAGTTCGCGGTAGAGCTGCTGCGGAGTGGCGGCCCAGAAGTTGGCGACGGACACGTCGAAGATCTTGGCCAGGTCGTATCCGGAGGCCTCGCCCTCCAGGAGAGCTGCGAGGACGGCGTGCTTGAGGGACATTGGGACACGCTAGCAGCACGTTGAATAGTTTCTCCCGCACCTATTCAACCCACAGGGCACCCGTGGCTGGACGGGGTCCTTCGCTGGCAGGTCGGTCCGGCCCCTGCCTAGGCTGGAGAGGGCAGGCCGCGGGGGCAGCAAATGCGAGGGGCAGTGCGATGGACAGCGACGCGTTCGTCTACACCAGCTACATCCGGACCACCCCCGACGAACTCTGGCAGGCGCTCACCGAACCGGAGCTCACCCGCCGCTACTGGGGCGTGGCGTTCGAGACGACGTGGGTTCCGGGCGCATCCATGGTCTGGGACGAGGGGGGCCGGAGGACCGTCGATCCCGAGCAGGTCGTGCTGGAGGCCCGCCCCGGCCGTCTGCTCTCGTACACCTGGCACACCTTCACCCCCGAATGGGCGGAAGCCGTCCGCCTCGACGGCGATGCGTACGAGCACCTCGCCCGACAGCGACGGTCCCGGGTGACCTTCGTGATCGAGCCGTCCGGTGACATGGTCAAGTTGACGGTGACCCATGGCGCCCTGGGCTCTGACGGCATCATCAGGGAGCTGATCGGAGAGGGATGGCCTGCGTTGATCTCCAGCCTGAAGTCCCTCCTGGAGACCGGCGAGGAGCTCCCGGAGCCGGCCCGCTGAGCTGCGGCCCCGGTTCGTCCGAGGCCGGTCGGACCCGGTCCTGCCCACCGGCCCCGATCGGTCGGGCCCGCCCGCCGGCCGGTGGGCGGACCCGGGCCCCGTGTCCGCTGATCCATTCGAGTCGTATCGCCCGCACTCCAGGACGCCACGCCAGTCCCTTGATCATCTTTTTCTCTTCTTGTCCGCTTTGATGCTGTGGTCGGCCACAGCCGCCGACGCCACCGCAGGCACGGAGAGGGAGTCCGACGTGTCGTCACGCCGATACGCAAAGCGGGGCGGGGTGCTCTTCCTCGCCGTCGGGGTGGTCCTGGCCGGCACGGCCGCCCGGTCACCAGGCCCCGAGTCCGTGCGGGAGGCGGCGGTTGCCGCCCGTGGGAACTCCCGTGCCGTCGTTACGGTGTACGGGTGCGCCGTCGGCGGCGCCCCGTGCACCGCGCCGCCCCGCTCCTTCGTGTTCGACGGCGGACGGGCCTTCGCCGGGCGGCCGTTCGCGCTCGACCCGAAGGCCTCGGGGCCCGTGGAACTCGCGCTCCGCACACCGGGCGTGCTCGGCGACGTCGACGTCACGGACCAGCGGGGGCGCCGGATCGCCGGAACCCGCAGTGCGGACGGCGTCCGGTGGACGAGCAGGGCCCCGCTGCCGGCGGGCGGACGGTACGCCGCCCGGCTGGTGATCGAGGGGGCGAACGGCCCCCAGCGGGCCCGTCTGGACCTCCGCACCGGGCCGCTGCCCGCCGGAGAGCGACTCACCGTCGCCTTCGGGCCCGAGGGCGGCGGCACGTACGGCGTGGGCCGTCCCGTCACGGCCGAGCTCAGCCGGCCCGTACCGGCGGACGATCCGGACGCGCGCCGTGCCGTGGAGCGTGCCCTGGTGGTGCGGACCTCGCCCCGGGTCGAGGGCGCCTGGCACTGGGTCGGTCCCACCACCCTCCACTACCGCCCCCGGACCTACTGGCCCGCCCGCGCCACGGTCCGGGTGCACAGCGGCCTCGACGGAGCACGCATCGGCGACGGCCTCTACGGCGGACCCTCGCGCCCCCTCGTCTTCACCACCGGAGCACGGATCGAAGCCGTCACCGACGTCGCCGCGCACGAGATGACCGTCCGCCGTGACGGAAGGCTCCTGCGCACCATCAGGGTCACCACCGGCAAGGCCGGCTACCGCACGCGGGGCGGCATCAAGGTGGTCCTCGGCAAGGAACCCCTCGTCCGCATGCGCGGCGACTCCATCGGCATCGCCCGGGGCAGCAAGGACTACTACGACCTCAAGGTCCGTTGGGCCACTCGGGTCACCTGGAGCGGGGAGTACCTCCATGCCGCACCGTGGTCGCTCGACGCCCAGGGCAGCGTGGACGTCAGCCACGGTTGCACGGGCATGAGCACCGAAGACGCCGCCTGGCTCTTCCGCACCGTGCGCGAGGGGGACCTCGTGCGGGTGGTCAACGGGTACGGACAGCCCATGGCGCCGTTCGGCAACGGTTTCGGCGACTGGAACCTCAGCTGGCCGGAGTGGCTCCGCGGCAGCGCCCTGGCCGCGGCCCCCGCCGTGCTTCCGGCCGACTCCGCCGCGGGTGCCCTGGCCCCGACGCTCTGAGGGGCGCCTCGGGACGGCGCGGAGGCGGTGTGGGGACGGCCGTGCGATCACTCCCCGGCGTTCCTCACGTCCGCCCGCCGCCCGGAGCGTCCGAGGACAGTCGCTGGGCCGCGTAGATCGGCACCACCGAGAGCAGGACGAGCGCCGCCGCCACCACGCTGACCACCGGGGCCTGCTGAGGACGGGTCATGTTGTTGAAGATCCACACGGGCAGGGTCTGCACCCCCGGACCCGCCGTGAACGTCGTCACCACGATCTCGTCGAAGGAGAGCGCGAAGGCGAGCAGTCCGCCCGCGAGCAGCGCCGAGCGCAGCAAGGGGAAGGTGACGTCCCAGAAGACCCGGAAGGTGTGCGCTCCCAGGTCCATCGCGGCTTCCTCGTACGAGCCGGGCAGACGGCGCAGCCGCGCCACCACGTTGTTGAAGACGACGACGATGCAGAAGGTGGCGTGACCCACGACCACCGTGAACATCCCGAGTTCCACCCCGAGGGGCTGCAGGACCGTGCCGAAGGCCGAGTTGAGGGCGATGCCCGTGACGATGCCCGGCAGCGCGATGGGCAGCACCACCGCGAAGGACACGGCCTCCCGTCCGAAGAAGGAGTGCCGCTGCACGGCGAAGGCGATCAGCGTGCCGAGCACCAGGGCGACCGCCGTCGCCGCGAGGCCCGCCCGGAGCGAGGTCGACAGCGCGGCCCGGGCGCCCTCGTTGTCCCAGGCGGCCGCCCACCAGCCGAGCGTCAGACCGGGCGGCGGCCAGCTTGCCGAGCGGTCCGGATTGAGCGAGCCCAGCAGGACGAGCAGCAGCGGTAGGTAGATCACCGCGAAGCCCAGGCCGGCGGCGGTGCGCAGTGCGATCCGCGCGGGACGGGAGAGGTTCATCGATCGCGGTCCTTCCGGCCGGTCACAGGCTGCGCAGCGCGCCGGAACGCCGCACCGCGAGCAGGTACACCACGATGACGGCGACCGGCACGGTGCCGAGCGCGGCGGCGAGCGGCAGGTTCAGGGTGACGTGGGAGTAGATGAGGTTGCCGATCAGTTGGGTCTTGCCGCCGACGATCTGCACCGTGATGTAGTCGCCGAGGCTCAGGGAGAAGGTGAAGACCGACCCGGCGGCCACCGCCGGCCACACCAGCGGCAGCACCACGGAGACGAAGGTCCGCCCGCTGCGCGCCCCGAGGTCCGCCGAGGCGTGCAGCAGGCTGTCCGGGAGTTGCGCGAGCGCGGTGTGGATCGGCAACGTCATGTACGGAAGCCAGAGGTACGTGAGGACGAGCACCGTTGCGGTGAGCCCGTACCCCGGCCCGCTCAGACCGAGCGGTCGCAGCGCCCAGTCCAGCGGGCCGCCCTCGGAGAGGATCAGCCGCCATGCGTACACCTTCACGAGGTAACCGGCCCACAGCGGCATGAGCATCGCCACCACGAAGAACGGCCGGCGGCGCGGGGGTGCCACGCGTGCCGTGTAGAAGGCCAGGGGGAAGGCGATGAGGGCGCAGAGCACGGTCACCGCGAGGGCGACGCCGATGGTGCGCAGGGCGACCGTCCGGTAGACCGGTGAACCGATCAGTTCCTCGAAGTTCTGCGAGGTCCAGATCCGCACGACCTCCGAGGTGAAGGCGTCGGTCGACCAGAAGGCGGACAGGAACAGGGCGGCGAGCGAGCCGAGGTAGGCGATGACCAGCCAGAGCAGGGGGGCGGTGAGGAGGGCCGCGAGCCGCAGTCGGGGCCGCCGGTGCAGGGCACCGGCGAGCCGCCGTGCGGGACCGGGGCCCCGTGGGGCGGCCCGCCCGGCGGGCTCGGGGGAGAGCCCGGGGGAAAGTGCTGTCATGGCGCCGGGGTCAGCCCTTGATCTCGGTCCAGGCCTGGACCCACGTGGCGTACGGCACGCAGCGTGCGTCCGTCCGGCCGTCCAGGCACTGCTCGATGGGAGTGGTCCAGAAGTGCACCTGCTTCCAGTACTCCTCGTCGGTGGCGTGGAAGGTGGTGCAGTGCGCCTGGTCCGCTGTCTCCGCGCAGGACTTCGCGTTGGCCGGTGCTTCGCCGAAGTACTCGGCCACCTGGGCATTGGTCTTCGGCGAGACGATCCAGTCGAGCCACTTGTAGGCGCAGGTGGGGTGCTTGGCCTTGGCCGACACCATCCAGGTGTCGGACCAGCCGGTGGCCCCCTCCTTCGGCAGCACCGCTTCCACCTTGGCGCCCTCGGCCTTCGCCAGGTTGGCGATGACCTGCCAGCTGGTGCCGACGACCGAGTCGCCGCTCTTGAAGGCGGAGATCTCCTTGAGGTAATCGCTCCAGTACTCGCCGATGTGTGCGTTCTGCTCCTTCAGCAGGGCGACGGAGGCGTCGAACTGCTTCTGGTCGAGCGCGTACGGGTTCTCGATGCCTAGCTCCGGCTTGGTCGCCTTGAGGTACAGGGCGGCGTCCGCGAGGTAGATGGGCGAGTCGTAGGCGGTGACCCTGCCGTCGTGGGCCGAAGCCCCCTCGAAGACGGCGGACCAGGAGTCGGGAGCCGGCTTCACCTTTTCCGTGTCGTACATCAGGAGGTTGGCGCCGCGGCCGTGCGGGATGCCGTAGGCGACGCCGTTGACGGAGTTCCACTCCTTGTTCTTGAGTCCCGCGAAGACGTCGGCGTAGTTCGGTACCAGGGAGGTGTTCACGGGAGCGGCGTCACCGGAGGCGATCAGGCGCAAGGACGCGTCGCCGGAGGCGGAAACGGCGTCGTAGGCGCCGGTCTTCATCAAGGCGACCATTTCGTCGGAGGTCGCGGCGGTCCTCGCGTTGACCCGACAGCCGGTCTGCTCCTCGAAGGCGCTCACCCAGTCGACCTCCGGGTCGTTGGAGCCGTCCTCGACGTATCCGGCCCAGGCGATCAGGTTGACCTCGCCCTCGGCCTCACCGAGCGCGGTCGGCGCCTTCAGTGCGGGCGGGTTCAGGCCGCCCGGCTTGCCGGAACCGGCCGGGGTGGTCGAGCCGCAGGCGGTGACGAGGAGCAGCCCGGCGACGGCGGCTGCGGTCAGGAGGGGGCGGTGCGGGTGCACGTGGTTCTCCGTTGCGTGAGGGGACGGGGCCTGAAGGGGGTGCGGGGACGGAGCGTGTCCGTCACGGGGCGTCCGGGACGGGCACGGCGTGGCCGGGGTGCCACTGGAGGCCGATCCGGGCGCCGCGGAAGGAGGCGAGGTCGGCGGAGGAGGTCTCCAGGTTCTGTTGGAGGGCGGTGAGCCGGCCGCCCACGTCGAGGTCCACCAGGAAGCGCGTGGAGTCGCCGAGGTAGATGACCTCCGCGACCGTTCCGGTGACGGAGGCGTGCCCGGGGGTGCCCGGGGCGGCGTGGTCGGTGAGGACCCGGATCTTCTCCGGTCGGATGCTGTAGGTGCCCGGCGCTCCGACCACCCGCCGGGCGGCGTCCCCGCTGAGGAGGTTGGAGGTGCCGACGAAGCCGGCGACGAAGGAGGTCGCGGGACGCTCGTAGATCTCGGCGGGGGTGGCGACCTGCTCGATCCGTCCCCGGTGGAAGACGGCGATGCGATCGCTCATGGTGAGGGCCTCCTCCTGGTCGTGGGTGACGAACACGAAGGTGATGCCGACTTCCCGCTGGATCTCCTTGAGTTCGACCTGCATCCGCTCGCGGAGTTTGAGGTCGAGCGCCCCGAGGGGTTCGTCGAGCAGCAGGACGCGGGGGCGGCCCACGAGCGCGCGGGCCAGGGCGACCCGCTGGCGCTGTCCGCCGGAGAGTTCGGCGGGGCGGCGTCGACCGAGGCCGTCGAGGCCGACCCGTGCGAGCGCTGCCCGGGCCCGCACGAGCCGCTCGGCGCGGGGCACCCCGCGCACCTTGAGGCCGTAGGCGACGTTCTGTTCGACGGTCATGTGGGGGAAGAGCGCGTAGTCCTGGAAGACGGTGTGGACGTCCCGTTCGAAGGGGGCGAGTCGGGTGACGTCCTGGCCGGCCAGCTCGACGGTGCCGGCACTGGGCGCCTCGAAGCCGGCGATCATCCGCAGCACGGTCGTCTTGCCGGAGCCGGAGGGGCCGAGCATCGAGAAGAACTCGCCGTCCGCGATCTCCAGGTCCACCCCGGCCACGGCCTCGGTCGCGCCGTAGGCCTTGCGCAGTCCCGTCAGCCGGATCGCCATTCCCTCCATGAGCGGGAACCTTTCTGGTGTGGTGGAGCGTTGCTCGGGCGTGAACGCAAACCTATGAAGTCATAGTTCAAATCTCAAGACCCCCTTAAGGTAAAGCCTGAGTCAACGCTCGACGCGCGAGGTGGTTAACCGTGAGACCGAACGGCAGGTCGGAGGACCGCGACGGTGCCGGGGCGGGTGCGGCCCGCCGGGCCGTCTTCGCGCCCGTCGACACTCGGGCCCGGGTGGACGCGGTCGTCCGTCGCATCGGCGACGCGATCGAGCTCGGACTCCTCGCCGACGGGGAGCAGTTGCCCGGCGAGACCGAACTCGCCGGACAACTCGGCGTCTCCACCGTCACCCTGCGCGAAGCCCTGATGGCCCTTCGTCAACAGGGCCTCGTGACCACCCGCAGGGGCCGTGGCGGCGGCAGTTTCGTCACCCTGCCCGACGCTCCCCCGGAGGAGCGGCTGCGCGCCCGCCTCGCGGACTGGTCCACCGAGGAACTGCGCGACCTCGGCGACCACTGGGCCGCCGTCTCCGGAGCCGCCGCCCTGCTCGCAGCCCGCCGCACCCAACCCGGAGACCTGCGCCCCCTCGCCCGAACGGTCGACGCGCTCGCCGCCGCCGGCGACCCCGCGACCCGCAGTCGGCTCTACGGCCGCTTCCACGTCGAACTGGCCGCCGCCGCCCAGTCCGCCCGCCTCACCCGCGAGGAGGTCGCCCTCCAGACGGACCTGGGCGCGCTCCTCTGCCTCGTGCTCGACGAGCCCGACCATCTCGACGACGTGGCGGATCGTCATCGCGCCGTGATCTCGGCCGTGCAGGATGAGGCCGACGAGCGGGCCAGAACGCTCGCCGAGACGTGCGTACGGGAGTCAGTGGGGCGGCTGATCGCGCTGCGCCTCGGGGCTCCCGACCGCACGAACGAGCCTCGTCCCGAGGAGGACACGCATGGGCAGGAGCACCGGGCTCGCGGGGGTCGCCGCTGACGCCGGGCGCGCGGGCGCGACGCCGGCACACCGGACGCCGGACGGGACTCCGGGCGGGACGCCGGACCCGGTCGACGCGGTGATCGCCCGCGTCCGGGACGCCCTGGAGGAGGTGTTCACCGCCGTCGCCGAGACCGTCGCCGACACCGGCGCCCTGCTGTCCGAGGCGTTCGGGGCGGACCGGGAGCCCGCCGTCGCGGACCTGGAGGCCCTGCGCCCCGGTTTGCACGACCGCCTCGCGGACCACCCACTGGTGTCGGGCGTGGGCTTCGTCGCGGCGCCCGACCTGCTCGCCGACGCACCGGGTTGGCTGGAGTGGTGGCAGCGCGGTCCCGGCGGAGCCGTACGGCCGCTCCTCCTCGACCTCGACCCGGAGCACTCCGCCTACTCCGACTACACGCACTGGGAGTGGTACACCCTGCCCCGCGAGACCGGACGCCGGGCCGTCGCCGGCCCGTACGTGGACTACCTCTGCTCCGACGAGTACAGCCTCACCCTCTCCGCGCCGGTCACCCTCGCCGGCCGGTTCGTGGGCGTGGCCGCAGCCGACGTCTACCTGCGCCACTTCGAGGCGGCCGTGCTGCCCTTGCTCCAGCGGCTGCCCGGCCCCGCCCGGCTCGTCAACGCACGGGGACGGGTCGCCGCCTCCACCGACCCGTCCCACCTCGCCGGATCCCTCACCAAGGGCCCCGACGTCGCTTCCGTCCTGGTCGGTCCGCCGGTCGAACGCCGTGCCGCCGGCCTGCGCCTGCTGCCGTGCGGCGGTACGCCACTGGTCCTCGTCACGAGCGATGACTGAACCCGGCAGCGCCCCCGCTCCACCGCACGGCCCCGGAGGGAACGGAGCGGAGGACGGGGGCAGGTGCTGAAACCGTTCGGCAAGGAGGTCCCGTCTCTGTGACGGGGCCTTCCGGCCTCTTTCCTTTCCCGAGGCCCACGAAGAACGGATCCATGTTCACCGCGATCTTCCAGCACCACTACGACTACCTCGCCGTCTGCGCCCTCGTCGCCCTGGCCCTCGCGGCGGCGTCCTGGTGGGCGGCCCGACGCATCGGAAACCCCCACGCAAGGTGGTGGGCGGGACTCGCCGCCACCCTCACCGCCCTCTTGGGCGTCACCTTCATGAGGAGCGCCGCCGCCAACGGTCAGTGCGTCGTCAACCACGACCTCGCCGAACCGTTCCGCACCACCCAGGGCCTGTGGAACCTCGCCGTGACGGTGCCCCTCGGCCTCTTCGCCCTGCTGGCCTTACGACGTCCCCTGCCCGCCCTCGTCGTGATCGTGTCGCTCCCGCCGGCCATCGAGTTCACCCAGGGAACCGTGGACGGACTGGGGAGGATGTGCGACAGCGCGGACGTCGAGATGAACGTCCTCGGAGGACTCGCGGGCGCCGTCCTCGCCGGCCTGGCCCTCACCGCCCGGGGGCGCCTCGACTGGCGCGCCGGGGCGAAGGGGGCACTGATCGCGTCGGCGGTGCTCCTGCTGCTCGGTGCGGGGGCGGCGCATGCGGCGCTGTCCTTCACCCACCTGGACGGCACGGGGCTCTCGCCCGCCGACACCGCGCAGCGCGAGGCGGTCGAGGACGCGGTGCGGGAGGCGCTCGGCGATGGCTACGTCCTGGGGAAGGCGTACGAGCAGCCGTGCATGGGGGCGTCGTGCGAGAACGTCATCTTCCACCTCGCGGACAAGGGCGGGGCCCGGCCGGACGCCTTCGGCACCGGGGTCCTCTCCTGGCCGGACCGCAAGCGCCTCAGGATCGAACTCCATGACGGAAGCCCCGCAGTCGCAGAGACCGTCCCGCTCCCCGGAGCGAAGGCGCCCGTGAGCGGGAAGGCGGCCTACGAGGTCGCCCGGTCGTACATGGACGTCCACTACCCCTGGGCACGGGAGGCCACGGCCCATGAGACGCACCCCCTGGGAGGGGCTGCGGAGTCGGGTTGGATGACCCGCTGGTCCTGGACGCACGGAGGGGTCCAGATGCCCAGGAGGCTCGACGTGCGCGTCGACGCTGCGGGGAGGCTCTTCCAGGTCGACGTGGACCTCGGTCCCGCGCGGCTCGAACTGCGCAAGGGGGAGATCGGCGCGGCGGGGGCCGAGCGGGCCGTACGGAAGCTGTTCGAGGACCGCTTCGGAGGGAGGGGAGTTCCGGAGGACCAGCCGCTCAGGGCGCTCGCCCTCCAGGCCGTGCAGAGGGAAGGCGAGTGGCGCGCGGAGTGGCTCGTGGACGTCTCCGTCGACGGCGGGGAGGGCCGGGCCGCTCCCCCCGCTCCGAACGATGCGGACCTGCTGTGGGTGGACTCCGCGTCCGGACGGGTGTACGAGAGCTTCTTCGGTGCGGCGGGGAGCCGCTGACGGGAGCCGGGGCGGGGGCGGGAGTCGCGGCGGAAATCGGTCCCCGCCGGCCTGGGCGGGAGCCCCGGGCCGCTCAGAGGCTCGCCAGGAGGCCGTCGAGCGGTGCCGGCGCCCGATCCGTGCCGAGGGCCTCCACCAGCAAGGTGCCGTAGCGGATCTTGCGTCCCTTCTTCGTGCCGAGGAAGCGCCTCATCCGCTGGTCGGGGGCGCGTCCGTGCTGGGCGGGCTGGTTCAGGAAGGTCCGCCAGGCGCGCAGGTCCCCCTCCGCCCGGATGACCTCCTCGACCCGCTCGGGCCCCAACGCGCGGATGAGCTCGTCCTCCAGGTCCGCCACGCAGACGAAGAACTCCTGCCGCAGCACTCCGGCCCGTCGAAGACCGCGCTCGTAGAAGGGCTGCTCGCGGGCGTCGCACAGTCCGGTGATGCGGAGGCCGAGACCGGGCGGTCCGAGCAGGGCGGCGTAGCGGGCGACGTTCATCGCCCCGTCCATCGACACCAGGCACGCGCCGTCCGCGACGAGGTCCCGGCCGTGCCGCGCCGCCAGCGTCTCGACGGCCGCGACGTCGCTCGGTCCTTCCAGGAGCACCACCGTCCGGAGCCCCAGCCCCGAGGCCAGTTCCCCCGCCGTCTCGCCGTCGGAACCACCGGCCGCCCAACGGCCCAACTCGTCACGGAACGCCTTCGTCTCCACCGTCATGGAGCGAGTCTGCACGTCCGGACTCCGTTGCCGCACCGCATATTCGCCGGTGCGGCCGGTCCCCGGACCCGGTTCAGTCGTTCACGGCCGTCAGGAGCACCACCGCGTCCTCCAGGGCCGTGAGGCCGTGCCGCTCCTTCGGGATCATCCGCAAGGTGCCCGCCCGCAACTCCTCCGCCCACCCGGCCGCCGTCAGGTTCACGCGCCCGCGCAACACCTGGAGGCTCGCGGCCGGGGGCGCGTTGTGCTCGTCCAGGGACGTGCCCGAGGCCAGGGCGATGACGGTCTGCCGCAGCACCCCGTCGTGCACCACCAGATGGGCGCTGCGCCCGTGCGGGGCCGTACGGGCCGTGGCCAGGTGCTCGTCGGCGAGGGCGGTGAGGTCCAACATCATGACTCTCCCTGCGGTGTGCGCGGGCGGATACCCCCAGCCTCGCCCGTGACGTGCCGGACGCAACTCGGGACCGTCGGTCGCGCGGCCGTCACCACCACGAGGCCGACGGCGCTGCAGGCCCCTGCGGCCAGCAGCGCGGCCGTCCAGCCGTGCGCTGCGTACAACCAGGTTCCGAGGAGGGAGCCGAGCGCCCCGCCGCCGAAGGTGGCGAGCATGAAGACCGTGTTGACCCGGGCCGCCACCTCCCGGCCGATCCCGAAGACCCGCGCCTGACTTGCGATCTGGGACGAGCTGACCCCCACCACCAGCAAGTTCGCGGCGGCCACCAGGGCCGCGGGGGAGTGCGGACCGAGCCCCGCCACCACGAGGCCGAGCCCTGCGCACACCAGACCCCCGGCGTTCACCGCGGAAGGCCCGAACCGGTCGGCGAGCGGTCCCGCCGCGGCCGAGAGCAGCGCCGCGGGCAGCGTCAGCACCCCGAAGAGACCCGTGGCTCCCGGGCCGTAGCCGAGCGGAGGCGCCGCCAGGTGGAAGGCCAGCACGGCCCAGAAGACGCTGAACGCGGCGAACGCGCAGGCCCCGAGTGCTGCCGAGATCCGCAGCTCGCGGTGGACCGCGAGGAGTCGGGGAAGTCCCGCCAGCAACCCGGCGTACGAGGACTGCCGTCGTGCTCCCAGTCGCTCCGGAAGCCGCCGGGGCAGCACGAGGAGCAGCGCTGCCGTCGCCACGGCCGCCACCCCGTAGGCGCCCCGCCAACTGCCGCTCGCATCGGCCACGGTGCCCGAAACCGTGCGGGAGAGGGTCGAGCCCAGGGTCAGGCCCAGCCCCACCAGACCCACGACCCGGCCCCGCCGTTCGGGACCCGCGAGCACCGCCGCCACCGGGGTGAGGACCTGGGGCAGCACCGTCGTCGTCGAGAGCGCGAGCGTGGCGAGCGTGAGCGTGACCAGGTCGGGCGCCGTGGCGGCGACGAGCAGGGCCGCACTGGTCAGGGCGAGCAGCACCGAAGCGAGGCGGCGCAGCCGTGCGGCGTCGGCGAGCGGCACGAGCAACAGGATGCCGAGTGCGTAGCCGAGCTGTGCGGTCGAGGCGACGAGCCCCGCCGTCCGCTCCGAAACGTCGAGACCGCGTGCCACGGCGGCGAGCAGCGGCTGCGGGAAGTAGATGTTGGCGACGGTGACGGCGCCCGCGACGGCGAACAGGAGGACGTTCGCGGACCGGGCGGGGGCGGGGGCATGGGCAAGGGGACGGGGGACCACGGGGGCCTTTCCGCAGGGGGAGGGGGCGCCTCCAGGCTCCTTGCCGTGACCTGCACGGATCAAGATGACATCATGAAACCGGCGTTGAGCCGTGCTCAACGATCAAGGATCATCAAGGGGGGAACCGGTGCTGGAGCGTTACGAGCTGGAAGCCTTCCTCACCCTTGCCGAAGAACTCCACTTCGGCCGGACCGCGGAGTGCCTCGGCGTCTCCACCGGCCGGATCAGCCAGACCGTCAAGAAGCTGGAGCGACGCGTCGGCACCCCGCTCTTCGCGCGCACCAGTCGCAGCGTCCGCCTCACCCCCGTCGGTCGCGCCCTGTACGAGGACCTCCTGCCGGCCCACCGGGCCCTGTGCGCAGCACTCGAACGCGCCGTCGCCGCCGGACGCGGCGTCCACGGCACCGTGTGCGCCGGATTCGCCACCCCCTGGGGCGGAGAACTGCTCACCGCTGCCGCGGACGCCCTGGTCGCACGGCACCCCGGCTGTGAGGTCACCGTCCGCGAGGTTCCCCTCGACGGTGGGTTCGCCGCCCTCCGGAACGGGACCCTGGACGTCCAGTACGCGGCCTTTCCCGTCCGGGAGCCGGAACTCGTCGCCGGTCCCGTCGTCGCCACCGACGCACGGGTCCTCCTCCTGCCCGCCGGCCACCCCTTGGCGGGACGCACCTCGCTCGGTCAGGAAGACCTCGCGGGCCTCGACCTCATCGCCCCCGGCGGTTCCGTGCCGCGCCACTGGGTCGACCACCACTATCCCCGCCGCACCCCGGCCGGAGCCGTGATCGGGCGGGGGCCCGCCGCCGCCACCTGGCAGGAGGTCCTGTCCCATGTGACTGCCGGCCGCGGTGCATCCCCCGGGGCGGCCCGCGGAGCCCGGTACCACCCGCGCCCGGGCATCGCCTACGTCCCGCTGCACGACGCTCCACCGCTTGAGTACGGCTTGGTCTGGTCCGAGACCGCCGATTCCGCCCTGCTCCGGGAATTCGTGGCAGCGGTCGGCGATGCGGCGCGGACGAGCGGGGCGTGACCTCCCCGGAGGGGACCGGCTACTCCGTGCTCCGGGGCAGCAGGGAGCCCGCCAGGTGGTCGTGGGCCACGTGCGCGTGGAGCCGGACGCCCGTGACGAGGGTGTCGTCGTCCGCGTAGAAGTGCGGGTTGTGGTTGGGGGCCAGCCCGCGCCCGCCCTCGACGGGCACCGGCCGGCCCGAAGGGTCCAGGGCGGCGTCCTGGACCCCGAGCATCACGTACAGGCCGCCGAACCGGCCCACCAGCTCCGAGACGTCGTCGTACCCGAGCGTCGCGCCCGTCTCCACCACGCGTTCCGCGCCGACGACCCGGCGGAAGGTCGGCAGGCCGGCTTCCACCCACGGCCCGCTGTTGTGCACCGGCGGTACGGACTGCAGGTGCTCCACCGAGGCCGTCGCACCGTACGCCGCCGCGGAATGCTCGACCAGTGTCGTCAGACGGCGCTGGACCTCGACCATGTCGGACTCCACGGCGCACCGGATCGTGCCCCACAGCGTCACCGTCTCGCCGATGATGTTGAAGCGCCCGACGTCCTCGATGTGACCGATCGTCACCGTGACCGGGTCGAAGGCCGAGACCTGCCGGTACAGCTGGCCGATGCCGGTGAGGACCGCACCGACCGCCGGCATCGGGTCGATGCCCTCCCAGGGCGTCGAGCCGTGCACCTGCCGGCCCGACACGACGATGCGGATCAGGCTGGACGCGCCGTACTGGTTGCCGATCCGGTACCCCAGGTACCCCTTCGGGTACGGCGTGACGTGCATCCCGAAGGCCATCGTCGGCACCGGGTCGGCGAAGGCGCCCGCCTCGACCATGGCCCGCGCACCTCCCGCCTCCGTCACCGGCGGCCCCTCCTCGGCGGGCTGGAAGACGAAGAGGACCGTGCCGGGGAGTCGGTCGCGGACCCCCGCCAACACCGTGGCCGCGCCCATCAGCATCGCCGTGTGGCAGTCGTGCCCGCAGGCGTGCGAGACGGGGAACGGACCGCCCGGATAGTCCGCGTCGACCGCTTCCGAGGCGAAGTCCGTCCCACAGAGGTCCCGCACCGGAAGCGCGTCCGTGTCCGCCCGCAGGGCGACGACCCGGTCACCCGGCAGCCCGCCGCGCAGGACGCCCACGACCCCGTGCCCCGCGATGCCCGTGCGGACCTCGTCCACGCCCAGCGCGCGCAGGTGGTCGGCGGCCAGGCGTGCCGTGTGCACCTCCCGGTTGGACAGTTCCGGGTGCCGGTGCAGATGGCGTCGCCAGGCCACCACCCGGTCCGCCTCCTTCGCCGCCCGGTCGTCCAGCTCCTCGTGGATCGCGTCCCTGCCCAACGGGGTCTCCTTCTCCCTCGGACTCTCGATCGGACCGCCACGCAGCTTCCCACCCCGGGCCCGCCCGCGTCCGTGTCCACGGGCGGGACACCCGGCTTTGCGGCCGTTCCGGTTACCCCGGGTCGACCCCGTCCGGGCCGCTCCTCGCGATGACGGCTGCGGTGTCCACGCCCGCGGGGAGCGTGCCGAAGGCGAGGCCCCGGTCGCCGTCGAGGCGGGAGGCGCAGAAGGCGTCGGCGATCGCCGGGTGCCCGTGCCGCACCAACAGCGACCCTTGGAAGACCAGGGCGAGCCGTTCCACCAACCGCCGCGCGCCGTACGCCGCCGCAGCCGGGTCACCGAGCCCTGCGAGGTCCTTGCGCAGGTCCGCGACCGCCGCGTCCAGGCGCCGGTCGGCCCCCGCGGACCGGTCGACCTCGGCGAAGTACGCCTCCACGGCCTGCGGCTGACGGGCCATCGCCCGCAACACGTCGAGCGCGGCGACGTTTCCCGAGCCCTCCCAGATGGAGGGCAAGGGGGACTCCCGGTACAGCCGCGGGAGCCCCGAGTCCTCCACGTAGCCGTTGCCGCCCAGGCATTCCAGGGCTTCCGCGGCGTGGGCCGGGGCCCGCTTGCACACCCAGTACTTGGTGACCGCCAGCCCGAGCCGCCGCAGTTGATCCTCCTCCGCATCGCCGCGGGCCGCCCGGTCCACCGCCCCGGCCAGTCGGAGCGCCGCGACGGTGGCGGCCTCCGACTCCACCGCGAGGTCCGCGAGGACGTTGCGCATCAGCGGCTGCTCCACCAGCCGCGCCCCGAAGGCTTCGCGGTGGGTCGCGTGGTGCACCGCTTGCACGAGCCCGAGGCGCATCCCGGACGCCGAACTGATGGCGCAGTCGAGGCGCGTCATGTTGACCATCCGGATGATGGTGGCCACCCCGCGCCCCTCCTCTCCGACCAACCGGCCGAGGGCGCCTTCGTACTCGATCTCGGAGGAGGCGTTCGACCGGTTGCCCAACTTGTCCTTGAGGCGCTGGAGGCGGATCGGGTTGCGACTGCCGTCGGGCAGCACCCGGGGCACCAGGAAGCAGGACAGGCCCCCGGGGGCTTGCGCCAGGGTGAGGAAGACGTCCGACATGGGCGCCGAGGTGAACCACTTGTGGCCGGTCAGCGCGTACAGGCTGGGCTCGCCGGTCGGGACCGCCCGGGTGGTGTTCGCCCGGACGTCCGAACCGCCCTGCTTCTCCGTCATCGACATGCCGGCGATGAGCCCGCGCTTCTCCGTCGGCACCCGTAGTCCGAAGTCGTACGACGAAGAGGTGAGCAGCGGCTCGTACGTCTCGGCCAGCTCGGGCTGGACCCGCAGTGCGGGCACCGCCGCGTACGTCATGGAGATCGGACACAGGTGTCCCGCGTCCGCCTGGCCCCACACGAACACCTTGGCCGCGCGCGCCACGTGCGCGCCCGGCCGGTCGTCGCGCCACGGAGCTCCGTGCAGCCCGTGCCGCACGGCCACGTCCATCAACGCGTGCCAGTGCGGATGGAACTCGACTTCGTCGATCCGGTGCCCGTACCGGTCGTGGGTGTGCAGCACGGGGGAGTGGCGCTCGGCGAGCCGACCCCATTCCCGGGCCTCCTCGCCCCCCGCCCGGACCCCGAGCCCCCGGACCTCGGCCTCGGCCCAGCCGGCGCCCTCCCGGCGCAGCGCCTCCAACAGCGCGGGGTCGGCGGAGACGTCGTAACCGGTCAGCGGTGGTGCCTGATTGGTGACCTCATGCGTGGGCGGCATCCGGAACTCCCAGTGCTCGGAGGGTGAAGGTGACGAGTGCGGGTACGGTCTCGGGGCCGACGGCCCCCTCCGCCAGTGGCCCGACCAGCGCTTCGGCGCCCGCGCCGACCAGCGCAGAGGCGGTCAGGACCGGGTCCTGGGGCGGCAGCTCGCCGGAGCGCACGCCTTCCTGGACCTGCGCTGCGAAGACGTCGCGGAACGTGCGCCGGAAGACGAGCCGTTCCGCGTCCACGGCGGGGTCGACCGGTTCGGCGAGCAGGGCGTAGGCCAGGCGGGGCGACTTCAGGGCGCGTTGGGCGAAGGTTTCCACCACCGCGACCACCCGTTCGGCCGCCGTGTCGCGCCCGGGGCGTCCGGCTGCTGCGGAGACGGCTTCGACTTCCCGCCCCACCACGGTCCTGAACAGCTCGACGGCGAGCTCGGCCTTGCTCGGGAAGTGCCGGTACACGCTGCCCGTGGCCATGTCGGCGCGTGCGGCGACAGCGGCCATGGTGCAGCCCGCGTACCCCTGTTCGGCGAGCAGGGCGAGGGCCGCGTCGACGACCGAGGCGCGCTGGGCGTCGAGCCGGGCCTGGACGGCGGGGGTGCGTCGGTACGGCATGGAAGAAGTGAAGCAGTGATTCATTGCTTCATCAAGGAATCGGACGGAGGTTCTCGCCCCCGAAAGTCGGGCGCCTCCCCGTGCAC
>NZ_JBHYMK010000030.1:0-36833 GCF_042743065.1 Streptomyces sp. NPDC058872 | reverse complement strand
GCGCATGACCACCCCGGAGGGCGGTCATGCGCAGGCCGGGAGCCCGTCAGCCGGTGAAGACCTCGACCAGGGACCAGATCGCCAGGCCGGCCATGCAGATGCCGCCGATGCGCTGCACGGTCTTGAGCGGGACCCGCTTGGCGATGAAACGGCCCGCGACCAGGGCCAGGGCGGAGACCGTCGTCAGCGCGGCGAAGGAGCCGAGGGCCGTCGACCAGGTGCCGTTGGTGGCGGCGAGGTTCGCGGTGGTGATCTGGGTCAGGTCACCCCACTCGCTGATGAAGACGGCGGTGAAGGCGGTGGAGAAGACGGGCCAGAAGCCGGTGACGGTCCGTCCGCCCTCGTCCGCCGTGTCGTCGTCGCCCCCGCCGCGCAGCAGTACGAACGCGCCGAAGCCGAACAGGAGGGCCGAGACGAGTTTGACGCTCCACCCGGGGAGCAGCCCGAGCAGGCTTCCGGCCCCCACTGCGATGGCGACGTGGGCGAGGAAGGCGGTGGACGTGCCGATCCACACGTACAGCGGACGCATGCGCGTGCCCATGGCGAGGGACGCGAACATCGTCTTGTCCGGAAGTTCGGCGAGGAAGATCAGCCCGAAGGCGGTGAGGATCGCCAAGGGGTCGAGGTGCATACCGGGGCTCTCTGCTCGGTCCGGGCCCCGCGGCTCCGCTCGGCACCTCGACGGGCGACGGGAGGACCACTCGGCCCGGCATGACGGACCGCGCCCACGGGCATGCGGGCACGGTGTTGCCTGGCCGAAGGTCTCGCCCGTCCGCATCGTGCGCGGACCCGGTCACCGGGAACCCGAAGGCTCCAGTGTGTCGACGACCGGTTCGCAGGGCTACTCCCCTTCGCTGTCGCCCAGTGTAGCGGAAGGGGCGCACAATGGAGTAGACAGTGTCTACTCCATTGTGATAGGCAGCCCCCGTGCATGATGCGGAAGGAACACCCCAAGCCCCTCAGACGGCAGATCCCGAGGGCGGACTCCGCTCCCGGTTGGTCCGTGCGGGAGTCGAGCTGGTCAACGACGAGGGAGCCCACACCCTCTCGCTGCGCGAGATCGCCCGCCGGGCAGGCGTCTCCCACGGAGCACCCCGCCGGTACTTCCCCACCCACCTGGACCTGCTGTCCGCCGTCGCCCGGCAGGGCCTCGACGAACTGGCCGCGCGCATCACCGAGGAGGATCCCGAGACCGCCACGGCGCGCGAGAGGATCGAAGGGCTCGCCCGCGTCTACGTCGACTTCGCCGCCACCCGGCGCGGGATGTACGAGCTGATGTTCCGGCACGACCTCCTGGAGAGCGGTCGGCTCGGGCTGCGGGAGACCAGCCTGCCCCTCTTCGCCCGCCTCGTCGGGCTCGTCGCCCGGGTGCACCCGGGGGGCGACCCCGCCGCCCGCGCCGGTGCGCTCTGGGCCAACCTGCACGGCCTGGTCCAGCTCCGGCACGGGGGCAGCCTCGGCCTCGCCACCGGACGCGACGACCCCGAGGCCCTCCTGGCGGCCGTGCTCGACGCCCACCTCGGCCCCCCGGAGGCCGCCGTGTGAACCGCACCCTCCTCTGCAGCGTCGTGGGCGCCGCGGTCGTGGCGCTCGACGGGACCGTTCTCACCATCGTCCGACCGGCACTCCGGCGGGACCTGCACGCCCACGTCGGACAGGTGCAGTGGACCAGCACCGGATGCCTCGTCGCCGTTGCGGGCCTCCTGGTCTTCGCGGGCCGCCTCGGCGACCACTACGGCCACGCGCGGGTCTTCGCCCTCGGAGCCTTCGGCTTCGCCGTCACCTCCACCGGCATGGCCCTGGCTCCCGACGTCGGTGCCGTGACCGCATGGCGCGTGCTCCAGGGCGGGTGCGGGGCGCTCCTCCCACCCGCACGGCCGCGGTCGGTGGTCGTTCCGCACTTCTCGGAGCCGGATTCGCCACGCTCATGGGCACCGCGACCTCCGTCGTCGTGCACCACGCCCCCGAGGCCCGTGCGGGTGTCGCCGGCGGCCTCCAACAGACCGCGATGAACGTCGGACCGGCGCTCCTCCTCACCCTCGCGCCGGACGGCGGCTTCGTGCCGGTCCGGGGCATGGCCCTCCCCGCCCTCGGGGTGATTGCCACGCTCGCCCTCCCGGCCGTACTCCTCCTGCCCCACGGCACGGACCGCGAGGGGACACGCCCGGAGCCGACGACACCCGGGACCGGCCGGCGGCCCTGCGTACGATCATGAGATGCCCGCAGCCGGTCAACGCCGCCCTCCCGGCACGGCGGCCCGCACCCAGCTCAACCTCGGTCGTGCGCTGCCCTTCCTGGTCCTGGTCCTGACGGTCGTCGCCGATCTCGCGACTCCCGACCGAGAGAGGTTCGACCGCCTTCTCGTCGCCGCCCCCGCACTCGCCGCCGTTGCCTGGAGCGTGCGGGGGACCGTCGCCATCGGGCTGGTGGCCATGGGCGCCCGCGTCCTCCTCGGCCTCGACCGGGACCGGGACCCCGTTTACGAACTCCTCGCCAACGAGGCGGTCATCGCCGCTGTGATCATCGCCTCGGTCTGGGTCAGCCGGGCCAGGACCCGCTACGAGCAGGACCTGCGCGAGGTCACCGCCGTCGCCGAGGTCGTGCAGCGAGTCGTCCTGCGCCCGCTGCCCGAACGCCTCGGCCGCTTCGAACTGCACCTGCTGTACGTCGCCGCCGCGGCCAAGGCGAGGATCGGCGGGGACTTCTACGAGGCGGTCAAGGTCCCCGGCTCCGTACGGGTCATGCTCGGCGACGTCCAGGGCAAGGGCCTCGGCGCCGTCGAGACCGCCTCCGTCCTGCTCGGATCCTTCCGCGCCGCCGTCAACGACGCACCCGACCTCCCCGCCCTCGCGGACCGGCTCGACGAGGGCCTCGCCCGCTACAGCGCCTGGGACCCCGACTCGGACGCCGCCGAACGCTTCGCCACCGTCGTCCTGGTGGAACTCCCCGACGGCCAGGACGTCGTGCGACTCCTCAGCTGCGGTCATCCGGCCCCGCTGCTCCAGCGCCCGACCGGGGTCGAGCCCGTGCGCTTCGCCGACCCGTCGCTGCCCGTGAACCTCGCGGGCCTCGCCGAGAACCACCACCGGGTCGAGGAGCTCCCCTTCGGGCCGGGGGACCGTCTGCTCCTCTACACCGACGGCGTCAGCGAGACCCGCGACAAGACCGGCACCTTCTACCCGCTGGAGCTCCGCCTGCGCGGCTGGGCCGGTGCGCCGGCGGCGGAACTGCCCGCGCTCCTCCACCGTGACCTCGCCGCCTACGGTGCGGACGGCCTCGACGACGACGTCGCCGCCCTCGTCGTGGTGCGCCCGCCCGAACCCTCCCGGCCGGGGCGCGGTCGAGCGGGATGACGCGCCCCGGGCCACGCCGGGTCGGCAGTGGTCGGAGCCACCCCCGCACGTGCTCCCTCCGCGCCGGCCGGGTGGCCGGTCACCCGAAGTGCCGGGGTCGGCTTGTGCCGTTGCCACCCGGTTGCGCGTCCCGTGCGCCGTTCGTGCGCTCTGGTCGCTCCGTTCCCGGTACGTGAGGCTTGCGACCGTCCGCCGTGTGGACGGCCGGCAACCCAGTCGAGAGGAACGGGTGCACGTGCTCCAGGATCACCCCTTCGCCAATGGAACGTCCGAAGAATTCCCCGGCTTCCCGGGCGTCACGCCGGGGCTCACCGCCGTCGAGGTCGCACGCATCGCAGGACGCGGCCTCTGGGCGGCCGACGGGGCCGTCGACCCCGACGTCGTCAGGCTCGGCCAGACCCTCACCACCGCCCTGCTCAGCGGAAACGGCGACGCCGGCCCCGCATCCCTGCTCCCCGCCGAACTCGCCGCGCGCGTCGAAGAGGTACGCGGGCTGACCCTGCCCGCGTACCACCGCATCGAGGCCCCGGACGGCGTCCGGCTCTCCGCCCTCAGCCTCCGACAGACCTCCCCCGGTCCGCACCCACTGGTCGTCGTGCCGGCCGGCTGGACCCCCTTCGGCTGGCCCCTGTTCCTCTGGGCGTACCTCGACCTCGCCCGCCGGGGTTACCACGTCTTGGCCTACACGCCCCGAGGCCTCGGGACCCCCGGACTGCCGTCCACCTCCGAGGGCTTCGTCGACGTTGCGGGCCCCCACGACTGGGCCGACGGCTCCGCCGTCATCGACTTCGCCCAGGAATACCTCGCCCCCGGATCCATAGGATTCCTCGGCGAGTCCTACGGGTCCGGCATCAGCCAGCTCGTCGCCGCCCACGACGACCGGGTCGCCGCCGTCGTCGCCCTCAGCACCTGGGGCAACCTCGCCACCAGCCTCTACGACCACGACACCCGTCACCTCATGGCCGTCAAGGCGCTCCTCGCCCTCACCGGCGGGCCCGTGGAGACCAAGTTCACCCCCGCCGACCAGGAGGTCCTGGCCGACTTCCTGGCCGACCGGAACCCGCAGAAGGTCGTCGAGTGGGGGCGGCTGCGCGCCCCAGAGTCCTACCTCCACCTCACCAACGAGAACGAGACGCCCACCTTCTTCTCCAACACCTGGCACGAAGGGCTCTTCGCCGTCAACCAGCTCCTCGACACCTTCAACGGCCTGGACGTGCCCAAGCGGATCAACCTGTGGATCGGTGACCACGCCGCCCCCGAGGGGCCGGGGCTCATCGGTACCGAGCCCGGTGGGGCCAACCTCCCGCTGTCCGAGGCGTACGCCTGGCTCGACCACCACCTCAAGGGCGAGCGCAACGGGGTGGAGGACTGGGACCAGGTCTGCAACCAGGTGATGTTCACCTACGTCACCCAACCCGTCCTCGACCCCGACACGGGGGAGCCGACCGGCGAGCACCGGATCGTCGAGCAGGCGGTCCGCGAGTGCCGGCCGGTCTGGAGCCGGGTCACCACCGGCATCGAGGTCCTCGGCCTCACCGGCGACGGCACGAACGGCGTCGACGGCCTGCTCCTCCCCGCAGGAGAGGCGACCGGCCCCTCGGAGGTCATCGGCTGGCGCCGCGGGTTCCTCGCCGGGGTGGACACCGAGGCCACCGCCATGGACGGGTTGATGAGGACCGGGCGGGCGGAGTGGGCCGGCAACCCCAAGACCTACGACACCCGCAAGATCGACCGCCGGCACGCCGTCGTCTGGACCACCACTCCGGTCTCCGCCCCGCCCGACGGGGGAAGTGCCGGTCGCCGCATCCGGGGCGTTCCGCGGCTGCGCCTCACGGTCCGCTCCACGGCCGCCTCCGCCAGCCTCTACGCCTACCTCCTGGACGTCGCCGAAGACGACACCGCCCGGATCATCACCCACGAGCCGCTCAACGCGTACGGACTGATGCCCGATCAGGACCGCACCGTGACCTGGCGGCTCCAGGCCGCTGCGTACGACCTCGCCGCCGGGCACCGTCTGATGCTGGTCGTCGACAGCAAGGACCCCTTGTACGGGGACGCCTCCGTCACCTGGACCCAGACCGTCGTCAGCTCTCCGGCGGACGGACCGGCCTTCCTGGAAATACCGTTGGGCTGACGGCCGTGCGGCCGCACGGAGTCGGGCTTCCCGGTGCGTCCTCGTCGCCACCGCGAGGGGGCGTGCCCGCGGGGCGGTCCGATTCGGATCCGGCCCCTCCGGCAGGGGCCGCACGACCCGCTCCCGGCGTCCGAGGGGGCGCCGCCGGCTGCCCGGCCCCCCAGGTCCGTCCCGTCGAGACGGACCCGGACGGTTCACGAGCGGTAGGGGGTGTTCGCCTCCGCCCAGTCCGCCAGGGCCCGTGCGCACTCCGCGACCGATTCGCGCCAGGTGCGTGCGGCACCGTCGCCCGCCTCGTCGCTGACGTGCTTCACGATCCGCAGCGGTACTCCGGCCAGCTCGGCTGCGGTCGCCAGCGCGTACCCCTCCATGTCGACCAGTGGTGCCCGCTCGGCGAGCCGTGCCCGCGCCGCTTCGTCCGAGATGAAGGCGTCCCCGGTGGCCAGGACCACGTCGCCGCCGTCCGGCAGCACCAGGGGGGCGCCGTACGTCTCACCGGTCAAGGTGGCGAGCAGTTCGCCGTCCAGGTCGTGCTGCACGACCGTGCCGACGACGTGCGTCCCGGTCCAGCCCGACCTGAGCGCCCCCGCCGTCCCCAGGTTCACGACCCCGGACGGCCGCGGCCCCCTGCCCAGCGCGGTCGCGAGCGCGGTCGCGGCGTTCACCTTGCCCATGCCGGTCAACAGCACGGGCAGGTCCGTGTCGAGGAACTGCGCCTCCTCCTTGACGGCGAGGACGAGCAGTGGACGGCCGGCCGTGATCTCTCCCAAGAGTTCCATGGGGGCCACGCTAGTTCGAGGACCCTCCCGTCGTACAACCGGGCGGGCTCGTCCCGGTCGTCGCGTTCCCGTCCCGAAAGAGACCGATGTCGGGACGGCCGTCGACTCCGGCGTTCAACGGAGCGGTCGCGCCACGGGGAAGGCCGTCCCACCGCCCGCCGCCGTCCCCGTGGGATTCCCGTCACACCGGCAGGAGCCGGCCGATCAGCGCCTCCAACTGCCGGGCGTTGCGGCAGGCACGCATCTCCACGAGCGCGGCATAGACCGGGGCCGCCGAGTCGCCGGTGCCCCAGAGCGAAGGCTGCTCCGGATTGAGCCAGTGGACCCGGCGGGCCCGGTCCGCGATGCTCCGGAGCGCTGCGGGGTTCGGGTCGGAACCGTTGGTGCGGGCGTCTCCGAGGACGAAGACCACGGTGCGCGGACCGACCACCTTCGCGTACCGCTCGGCGAACTCCCCGAGCGCGGCGCCGTAGTCGCTCTGTCCGTGCCAGCCGGTCAGCCGTGCCTCCGCGAGGACGAGGTCGCCGAGACCCGCCGGATCGGCCGCGCTCCGCGAGACCAGGTCGGTCACCTCGTCGACCCGGTTGACGAAGGCGAAGACCCGCACCCGACCGAACTGCTCCTGCAGGGCCTGCACCAGCAACATCGTGAACTGGGCGAAGCCCGCCACCGACCCCGAGACGTCGCAGAGCAGGACCAGTTCGGGGCGCCGCGGTCGGCGTCGGCGCAGCACCGGGTGCACCGGGACGCCTCCCGTCGACAGCGAGCCGCGCAGCGTGCGTCGCAGGTCGATCGTGCCGCGTGCCGCCCGTCTCCGCCGGGCCGCGAGCCGGGTGGCCAGTTTCCGCGCCAGCGGCCGAACCGTGCGGCGCAACTCGTCCAGCTGTGCCCGGCCGGCCAACAGGAAGTCCACGCGGTCGGGCGTCGCCGCGACCGCCCGGCGTGCGACCGCCTCCCGCCCCCGCCGCTCGGCGACGCGCCGGCGGGCCTCGCTGCGCACCCGCTCGCGGAAGGCTTCGATCCGCCGCCGTATCTCATCGTCGAGCAGCCGCTCGGTGAACTCGGGATCCTGGTCCGGGGGCGCTGTCCGCAGTCGGTCGCGGACCCCGGCGAGCAGGGTTTCGGGCCGCAGCCGGGACAACGTCTGGTGGGAGGACCAGCCGTCCGACTCCGGACCGGAGCCGTAGCCTCCGAAACCTGCCACCGCCTCGGCGGCCAGTCGGTCGAGTGCGGCGGCGTCACCGGTCACGAGGGCCTCGGCGAGCCGTTCCCGGAGCGATGTGAGGTCCCCCGCGGTGTTCCCGTACGCCTCCGCCACCCCCGGGCCGAGCGGGAAGTACAGGTCGAATACCTGGTCGAAGACCCTGCGCTGGGCTTCCCCGTGCAGCAGGGTCGCCGCCAGTGCCTCCCTGACCCGTGCCCGTTCGGTGAAGCCGACCGCTTCGAGGGCCTGCGCCGCGTCCACGGTCTCGCCCGTCCCGATGCCGAACCCGTGGGCGCGCAATGCCGCCACCAGTCCGGTGAGCCGCGCCGAGGCCCCGGCCCCGGCCGCTGCACCGGCAGCGGGCGTCCTTGCGGTCGGGGCAGCGTGACCTGCGGTGCCCCCCGGACTCACACCGCGTCCAGGGCGAGTTCGGCCGCCGCCTTGACGAGGTCTTCCCGGTGCTTCAGGAGGACGCCGAGGGTCTCCCGCACGACCTGCTCGTCCAGCCGGTCCGCACCCAGCGCGAGCAGGGTGCGGGCCCAGTCGATCGTCTCCGCGACGGACGGCACCTTCCGCAGGTCCATCGCCCGGAGCGCGCCCACCACCCGCACGGCGGACGCCACGAGCGCCGCGTCGAGACCGGGCGCCTTGAGCGCGACGATCCTGCGCTCCAGCTTTTCCTCGGGGAAACCGATGTGCAGGAAGAGGCAACGCCGGCGCAGCGCCTCGGACAGTTCGCGGCTCGCGTTGGAGGTGAGCACCGTGAAGGGCCGCCGGGTGGCCCTGATCGTGCCGAGTTCGGGGACGGTCACCTGGAAGTCGCCGAGGACCTCCAGGAGCAGGCCCTCCACCTCGACGTCGGCCTTGTCGGTCTCGTCGATCAACAGCACCGTGGGTCCTTCGGACCGGATCGCGGTGAGCAGCGGTCGCGGGAGCAGGAACTCCTCGCCGAAGATGTCCGTGCGCGTCTCGTCCCAGGACTCGCCCCGTCCGGCCGTGATCCGCAGCAGCTGTTTGGCGTGGTTCCACTCGTACAGGGCGCGGGACTCGTCGACCCCCTCGTAGCACTGGAGCCGGACCAGATGGGCGCCGGTGGCCGCGGTGACGGCTTTGGCGAGTTCCGTCTTGCCGACGCCCGCCGGACCTTCGACGAGCAGCGGCTTGCCCAGGCGGTCGGCGAGGAAGACGGAGGTGGCGACGGCCGGCGACGCCAGGTAGCCGGTGGCGGCGAGCCGCTCGGCCACCTCGTCGACTGAAGCGAAGAACCCGGTCGTCACGGCTGGCTCGGTCGTCATCTGTCCCCCGGATCGACATGTCGTACTGGTCGGTAGCCTCGGCTGTACTCGATCAGATCGGGCGCCCCCGCACAACCGTCGTGCGCAGGTCCGTGCCGCGCGAGGGGCGGCGGACGCTGGTGCAATGGAGGGGCCGGGTGCGCCGCCCGGAGGTTCGCGCGGGTGGAGGTGCCGTGTCGGAAGGGGACGAGGCCCTCCTGATCAGGGTGCGGGCCCTGGAACGGGCCATCGGCGAGATCGGTACGACGCTCGACGAGAGGACGACGTGCCGAGAACTCGCGGCTTTCCTCGCCCGCCACCTGCGCGGCACGGTCGCGGTCGACCTGCGCGCCGAACCGGGCACCCCGGTCCGGCGCGTCGCGTCGGCGGGTCCGTCGGCTTCCGGTGGGGGACCGACCGACACGGGAACCGCTCCTCCCGCCCCTGCTGCCGCCCCGACTTCCCCGGACCGCACGCCGGAACTCGCCGTGCCCCTGGCCGTCGGCGGGGAGGACCCCCTCGGGCGGGTGACCGTCATCCGTCGGGGCGGCGCCCCCTTCTCCGCCGATGAGACCGCGGTCCTCCGGCAGGCGGTCCGACTTGCCGCCCGGCACCTCGGCCACGCCCGCCGCCTCGCCGCCACCGAAGACACCGCGCTCCACCTCCAACGCGCCCTGGTCGCCGAACCCGGTCGCCCGCACCCCAACCTGGAAGTCGCGGGTGGCTACCTTCCGGCGGGCCCCCGCGCGCTCGTGGGCGGCGACTGGTTCGAGACCGTACGGCTCCACTTCGGGCGCAGCCTCCTGGTCGTCGGCGACGTGATGGGCCACGGACTCGACGCGGCCGTGGACATGAACGCGTACCGCACGGTGCTCCGCGACGTCGCCGCGACCGATCTGCCGCCGCACCGGGTCCTGCGCCACCTCGACGCCGTCGTCGCCGAGGACGACGCCCGCCGTCCCGCCACCTGCCTGCTCGTCCGGGTGGACCCGGCGCGCGGTACGGCGACCTTCGCCAGCGCCGGCCACCTGCCGCCCGCGGTCTTCGGTGCCGACGGCTCCGCGGAGATCGTGGACCTTCCGGTCGGCCCGCCCCTGGGCACCGGGGTGGGGGGCTACGAACCGGCCACGCGCCCCCTCGGGACCGGTGAAACCCTCTTGATCTTCACCGACGGCCTCGTCGAACGCCGGGGCGAGGACATCGACGCTTCGCTGGCCCGGCTGGCCTCCCTGCGCCTTCCTGCCGGTTCCGGACCCGAACAGGTCGTCGAAGAGGTGCTCCGCCGCCTCGATGCGCACCGCGCGGAGGACGACGTGGCCCTCCTCGCGGCCCGCGTCCGCCTCCGTCCCACGCCGTGACAGAGCGTCACCCGCGCCCCACGCCTCGCCGTGATGGAGGGTCATGGAGTCCCCGAAGAAGACCTGTTTCGCGTCTTGGCACGATTCTTCCGGCACGACGCTTGTGTACGGCCCCGGTGCCCGGCACGCTCCTCGTATGAACACGGCCAGGCATGCCAGTGAACGTCTGATGAGCTGGCCCTCGCTGACCCCCGGCCGCGCCCATTGCGGCGCCGAGCTCGGACTGGGCACCGCGACGCAAGAGATCGTCCATTTCCACGGTGAACACGAGGCGGACGTCCATCTCACCCGGGCCATGATCGCGAAGCTGCGTCCGGCCCTCCTCGGGTCGAGCGCCGTTCGGCTGAGGGCCGGATCGGGCTGGGTGACCGTCCGCCTGGACATGGGCTCGGACATCGACCTGCTCGCGACGCTCGTGAGCGCGGCCCTCCAGGCGAACGGCGTCCCCGACACGGTCCCGGACGGCTGCACCCGTACCCGCCCGGTCACCGGCCGTCGCTGATTCCGGTGCGTCACCGGCTCCCGGTGCCGTGTGGCGCCGGGGCGGTCCTCAGGACGACACGGGGAACACCATGCACGTACTGGTCGCATGGGCGAGGAGGCGGTCCTCCGCGTCGTACAGCCCCGCCTCGGCCAGCGCCGTGCGGCGCCCCTGGGAGAGCACGCTGCCGACGGCGCGGATCTTTCCCGTGTCCATCGTGATCGGGCGGAGGAAGCGGGTCGACAGGTCGAGCGAGGTGTAGGCCGTCCCCCGCGGCAGCGTCGAATGCACCGCGCAGCCGGCGGCCGAGTCGAGGAGCGTCGCGTACACCCCGCCGTGCACGCTCCCGATCGGGTTGTAGTGCTCCTCGCCGGGCTCCAGGACGAACACCGCGCGCCCCGGTTCGACCTCCTCCAGGGTGAAGCCGAGCAGGGCCGCGATCGGCGGCCCCGGCAACCGGCCCGCCACCATCTCCCGCAGGAAGTCGATGCCGGCCATCGACATCGCGGCCCGCGCGGTGGCTTCGGCGTCTTCCCACTCGACCGTACGTGACCGCGCCATCACCACTCCACTCCGCTCATCTGCTGACTCTGTATGGCGAAGCTAGCCCTCTGGGTTGCTGACTGTCAACGACAGAGCCAGGTGGCTACAGTGGGCGCATGAACTGGCTGGAGACGGATACGGAGAACTGCCCGGTCCGCCGCGCCCTGGACGTCGTGGGCGAGAAGTGGAACCTTCTGATCCTTCGCGAGGCCTTCAACGGCGTCCGACGGTACGACGAGTTCCGCAGCCACCTCGGCCTCTCCGAAGCCGTCCTCGCCGACCGCCTCCGCAAGCTCGTCGCCGCCGGTCTCCTGCGCAGCGAGCCCTACCGTGAACCCGGAGCGCGCACCCGCCACGAGTACCGGCTCACCCGCAAGGGCGTCGACCTCTGGCCCGTCCTCCTGGCCCTCAAACAATGGGGCGACGCCTACGCCGGCGACCCCGACGGGCCCGTCCTCGACGTCCGACACCACGCGTGTGCGTCGCCCGTGCGGGTCGTCGTCCAGTGCGAGGGCGACGAGCAGGCCGTCCTCACCCCCCGCGACGTCACCGTCCGCCCCGGACCGGCCGCCCGCCCGCGCCGCACCGACTGACCCGCACCGGTTCCGCCGTCCCCGCCCACCCGTTCGGCCGCACCCCTGAGGTGTCCGGCCGTCCGGCCGGGTACCTGACGATGCATGCCCTCCACACCCGGTCCGCCGCGCGACGGTACCCCCGCCGAACACGGCCACTGGTTCGCACGGCTCCACGCCCGGATCCTCGCCTCCCCCGTCGGTTTGGCCTGGAGCCGCGGCCGTGCGATGGAACTCATGCACCGCGCCATGGGCTTCGCCGCGCTCAGTCTGCTCACCCTCGTGCCCCTGCTCATCGTCGTCGCCGCAGCCGACCTCGCCAGTGGCCAGGGCTTCGCACGCTGGCTCATCCAGGGCCTCGGGGTCTCCGAGGTCTCGCAGGAAGAGGTCGAACAGCTCTTCGGGCAGCCGGGACAGGCCCTCCAACGCACCACGGCCTTCGGCCTCGCCGCCCTCGCCGCCTTCGGCGTCACCTTCGGATCCGCGGTGCAGACCGGCTACGAGCGGGCCTGGGACCTCCCCACGGCCCGCTGGCACACCATGTGGCGGCACGTCGTCTGGCTCGCCGTCCTCATCGCCTCCCTGCTGCTCTTCGTCGCCTACCCCGCGCCCGAGAACGCCCCGGCGGGCACCACCGCCCTCGTCGCCCTCGGCGACCTCCTCGGCACCTTCCTCTTCTTCTGGTGGTCACAGCGCTTCCTGCTCTGCGGGCGCATCCGCTGGCGCGCCCTGCTCCCCGGTGCGGTGCTCACCGCGTTCGGCCTCCTCGGACTGCGTGTCTTCTCGCAGCTCGTCTTCTCCCCGTTGATCGCCTCCAACGCCGTGACCTACGGCCAGTTCGGCACCGTGCTCGTCCTCCAGTCCTGGCTCGTCGGAGTCGGCTTCGTCGTGTACGGGGGCGCCCTGGTCGGGCGCCTGGTCCACGAGGCCCTCGTCCGTCGCCGTCTGGGCCGCGGGGGCGCCCCCGCCGCATGAGCGGCCCCACCGCTCCCCGTGCCGTACGGCGGGCACGAGGTCCTGCGCGGCCGGCGACCGGACGACGGACCCGGCGGCGCTCACACGATCCGGTGATCCGTCCGGGAGTCACCGGCCGACCCGCCCCGGACCGCTTGGATGGAGACGTCCCATCAGGCCCGTCGAAAGGGAGTCGCCCATGGCGAACACCTGGCTGCCGCCCGCCCAGTACGTCGACACGCTGCCGAGGGCGACGGCCTACGCCTGTCTCCACTTCACCGACACCGCCGGCCGCCCCCTTCAACTCAAGGCGACCTACACGACGGAGTCGTGGCAGTGGCCCGGCGGCAACATGGACCCGGGGGAGACCCCTTGGGAAACCGCGGTGCGCGAGTGCCGGGAGGAGACCGGAATCGTCTTCGCCGGCCGGCCGCGCCTGCTCGGCACCCACTTCGTCACGGACCGCGGCGAGGACTGGCCGGCCAACCACATCGGCTTCATCTTCGACGGCGGCGAACTGACGGACGGGCAGGTCGCCGGGATCGTCCTCGACCCGGAGGAACACAGCGAGTACCGCCTGCAGACCCTGGAGGAATGGCAGCGGGAGATGTCCCCGCGTGACTTCCTCCGCCTTGCCGAGATCGACCGGGCACGGAGGTCAGGGGCGACCGTGTACGTGGAGACCGGTCCCGCCGCGGTCTGAGCGGCACCCCGGTGGGACCGCCCCGGTGTCCCGCCGGCGCTCAGTCCCGGCAGGACACCGGATGGGCGATGTCGACGACGAACCGCTCCGGGGAGTGCAAGCGGAAGGTCTTGTACACGGGCGCGGCGTCGAAGGCCGCCGCGAGGGTGACCACGCCCTCGAAGTCACCGGTGAGCGCGACCCCCTTCAGCGCGGGCAAGGAGACCGTCAGCAACCGGGGGCCCCGATAGACCGGCCGCCCGGTGTCGTCATGGGCGGCAGCGGGGGAGAGGACGACCTCCAGGAAGTGCCTTCCCGCCAGCGGGACCCGGATGCCCGATCCGTCGTAGTGCAGCGTGCGCGTCCGGTGGACGGTGACCGGGGGCATCGCGCCCCGGACGTCGATGACCAGCCGGTCAAAGGCGGCGTGGCCGCCCCAGCGGGCGTCGACGACCAGGGCCGTGACCGAGGGCGAGCCCCTCGCCACCGGTGTCCCTGCGGCACCCGCCGGGGCCGTGGCACCGGTCCCGGCGACCAGCAAGACGCCGGTGACCGCCACCGCGAGGACATGACGGTGATGCATGACGTCCCCCTGTTTCTCGCGCTCCGGGGGCACGGGCCTCATCTGCGGAGGCACCACTCACCACCATACGGTTTTCCGGAACGCGGGGAATCCGGAAGGCCCGGGGGTAAGGATCCTCCATGTGCTGGAGCGCGACCGCAGACCTCTGGGCGGGCGTCGGGATCAGCGCCGTCGGCGTGGTGTCCCTCGTCTCCGTGCGCCGCCCCGGGGACGTGCCGCTGGCGTCCCTGCCCCTCCTCCTGGGCGTCCACCAGCTCGTGGAAGCGGCCGTCTGGCACGCCGGCGGGGGCACCGGGCCCGCTGTTCTCGCCTGGGCCGCGATCGCCCTTCCCCTGCTGCCCGCCTGGGTGCCGCTCGGCGTCCTGACCGCGGCCCGACCGGCCGACCGGCCGCGCCTGCTCGCGCCGCTCGCCGTCGGCCTCGCGGTCGCCGTGCTCCTCGCCCGACTGCTCGCCACCCGCCCGGTGACGGCCGAGATCCACGGCCACACCCTCCGTTACGCCATCGACCCACCGCAGGCACCGCTGGTCCTCGCCGGATACCTGCTGTCCACCGTCGGTGCCCTGCTGCTCGCCCGCGACCGCCTGCTGCGCATCCTCGGCCTGCTCACCGGAGCCGGAGCGGCCGTCTGCGTCCTGCTGTGGCGCACCGCGTTCGTCTCCACCTGGTGCGCCCTCGCGGCCACCGCCTCGTTGCTCCTCCTGGCATGGGTCCGGCGACGAAGGCCGGTGACGACTCCGGACGGATTCGGGACCGGCCGTAACCCCTCGGCCTTTCAGTAGTTGACCAGGGCATGAAGAAGCGCAGCATGCTCGCCATCGCCTCCCTCGCCGCAGGCGTTGTCACCGCCATCGTCACGCCTCCGCCCCAGGCCAACGCTGCCGAGGGCCCGTTGGGCGGCGCCACCGGCCTGCTCCAGGACGACCAGGCCGCGAACGTCCTCCACGACACCGTCCAGGGAGCCGAGGACGCCCTCCAGAACCAGCAGGCCGGCGGGCTGCTCTGACCCCGTGTCCCGGACGGCGCGTTCGTGCCGCGCACCCCGAACGGGACGTGCGGCACGAACGCGCCATGACCCGGGAGGAGGCAGCCCGTGCGCGCGCCGTGCGTGAGTAATGACAGGATGTCCCCATGAGCGACAACGTTTACTTCGACATCACCATCAACGACGAGCCCGCGGGCCGCATCACCTTCAAGCTGTTCGACGACGTCGTCCCGAAGACGGCGCAGAACTTCCGCGAGCTCGCCACCGGCGTGCACGGCTTCGGCTACGCCGGTTCCCCGTTCCACCGCGTCATCCCGGACTTCATGCTCCAGGGCGGCGACTTCACCCGGGGCAACGGCACCGGCGGCAAGAGCATCTACGGCGAGAAGTTCGCCGACGAGAACTTCAAGCTGAAGCACGACCGTCCGTTCCTGCTCTCGATGGCCAACGCCGGCCCGAACACGAACGGCTCGCAGTTCTTCATCACCACGGTCGTCACCGGCTGGCTCGACGGCAAGCACGTGGTCTTCGGCGAGGTCGTCGAGGGCCAGGACCTGGTCAAGAAGATCGAGGCCCTCGGGTCCGGCACCGGTGCCACCCGGGCCGCCATCAAGGTCGCCGACTCCGGCATCGTGAAGTCCGAGGCCTGATCGCCTCAGCGAGGTGAGCGAGGGCGGCGCGCCCCGCTCACGACCGGACCGGGGCGGGGAACCCAGTCCACCGGACGCGTGTCCCCGCCCCGTCGCCCGCCCGGCGCTGCCTCAGCAGGCGCCTGACGCCTCCGTCCGCTCCGGTCACCGCGACCACGGTCGTGCCCCCGGAGAGGGAGAGCGGGCGGAGCGTGAACGCCCCGCCGCCCTCGACCGCCGTTCCCGGGGGTTGGAGCAGGCGCCTCCACGAAGGTGCGAGTTGCCTCCCGAAGGGTCACTCCTCCTTTCCGTAGCGGCGCTCGAACGTGGCGATCCGCCCCTCGGAATCCACGGTTCGTGCCGTGCCCGTGTAGAACGGGTGGCTCTCGGAAGAGATCTCGACGTCGATCACGGGATACGTGTTCCCGTCGTCCCACTCGATGGTCCGGTCGCTGGTCGCGGTCGACCGGGTCAGAAAGGCGTACCCCGCCGAGCGGTCGCGGAACACCACGGGGCCGTACTCGGGCTGCTTGTCCTGCTGCACGTGTCCTCCTCGGGCTGGCGCCCTGACTGGTCCGGCCTGATCGGCGCGGCATCCCCAGCCTCTCCGCGTCCACGACCCCCGACCAGTGCCGCGCGACCGACCGGGTGAGGGGTCGGCCGCTCCCGGGCGATCGCCCCGTCCGTCGCCCGCCCGCCGCCGTTCCGTTCCGGGGCCGCTCAGCCCGTCTCCTCCCACCGCGAAGCGAGGAGCAGCGCGATGTCGTCCGGCCGGGACGTGGCCGCCCGCGCATCCCGGATCAGCCGATCGGCCGTCTCGCCCAGGGGCAGTGAGCCGGCGGCTGCGAACGCCCGGCTCAACCGCTCGATCCCCTCGTCGATGTCTCTGCCCGGCTGCTCCACCAGGCCGTCCGTGAACAGCGCGAGCACGGCCCCGGGGGGCAAGTGCAGCCGTGTCACCGGGTACGAGGCCCGGACGTCGACCCCCAGGACCATCCCGCCCGCCAACTCCACCGACTCCGTCGTCCCGTCGGGCCGTCGCAGCAGTGGCTGGGGGTGCCCGGCCCGCACCGCCCGCGCGTCCCCCGTCTCCGGATCGAGCAGTACGTAGCAGCAGCTCGCGAACTGCCCCGGATCCAGATCGATCAGGAGCCGGTTGGTGCCCCGCATGACGTCCTGCGGCCGGTGGCCGCCCAGTGCGAACGCCCGGACCGCACTGCGCAGTTGCCCCATCGTGGCCGCCGCCGCCACGCCGTGCCCCTGCACGTCGCCGATCACCAGGGCGAGCCGCCCGTGGTCGGTCTCGATCACGTCGTACCAGTCTCCGCCCACATCCATGCCCGCAGTGCCCGGCAGGTACCGGCCCACCGTGTCCACCCCGTCCCGTACCAGCAGCCGGTGCGGCAGCAGTGCGTCCTGCAGACCGCGTGCCACCGCCGCCTCCGTGTCGTACCGCTGGGCCCGCTCCAAGGCCTGTGCGATCAGTCCGGCGAGCGCGGTGAGGACGGTCCGCTCCTCAGGGCTGAACCCGCGCGGGGCGTCGAAGCCGAGGATGCAGGAGCCCACCGGCCGGCCGGACGCGATCAGCGGCAGGAACGCCCGCGCCCCCGAGTCCGCGTCCAACGGCAGCCCCGGGTACGTCTCGCCGAGCTTGTCCATCGATTCGAAGAAGAGCGGCCTGCCGCTCGTCAGCGTCTCCACGCCCGGCAGCCGGGCGTCCAGGGCCACCCCGTCGAAGGGTTCGAGGAAGCCCGGGGGGAAACCCGTCTCCCAGGCCAGGTAGAGGCGCCGGTCGCTCAGCAGGTAGATCGCCAGCTGCCGACCGCCGAACGCGGGCAACAACTCCTCCGTCACCACCGCCGAAACCTGGCGTGCCGTCACCGCCTCGGAGAGCGCGATCGCCAGGGCCACCGGCCGGTACAGGGCCGCCGCCTGGTCGTCGGGCTCCGCCAGTACGTCGCCCTCCCGTGCGCCCCGGACGGCGTGCGGGGCAACCGGAGCGGGGCCCTCCTCGGGAACCAGCACCAGCGTCACCCCGTCCCGCCCGGGGTGCAGCGAGACCGACAGCCATGGGCCGCGTTCCGGGCGGGCCATGAACCGCACGGGTTCCGTGGAGAGCAGGGCCGCGCGCAGCTGTTCCTCGTGGAAGGGGTGGGCGAACCAGGGCAGTGCCTCCCAGAGCGGCCGTCCCGCCAGGGCCCTGCGCGGCCGGCCGAGCAGGCTTTCCGTCCGCTCGTTGACGTAGGTGATGCGGCCGAGCCGATCGGCCGCCAGGATCGCCCGCGGCAGACGGTCCGTGGCGTCCGAGCCGATCAGTCCCGTACCGAGGTCCACGAGCGTGCCTTCGAGCCGCCCGCCGCCGGGCGGGCCCGTCCCCGGCGGGTTTCGCCGCGCCCGCGCGGACACCTCGAGCAGGTGGAGGCCGCCGTCCGGGCCCTTCAGCCGGATCCGCCGCACCGATGGCCGTCCCCCGGCCTCCGTGGCCTGCCGGGCGGCCGCCCACAGGGCGTACCCGTCCTCGGGATGGAGCAGCGACGTCAGCGTCTCGATGGAGCAGGGCGACGAGACCTCCGTTCCGAGGACGGCGAGGATCCCGTCGTCCAGGGTGACCGTGCCAGTGCCCAGGTCCCAGGCGAAGGAACCGAAGCGGACCGGCGGGCCCGAGGCGATCGGCAGCTGCACGCACACCGGATCACCCGGCCACTCGACCTCGGTGCCCTGCTGGACGAGCCCGGCCAGAGCCTCGCCCAGACGGAGCCCGTCCTGGGTCATTCGCCTTCGGTCCCGCGCGTTCACCGGCATCCCGGGACTCGGCGCCCGCAGCACCATGAGCACGCCGAAGCGTTCCCGGCCCGCGACCACGGGCGAGTACAGCGAGGCGAAGGGGAACGGCAGGCTCGCCACCAGTTGGGGAAAGCGCTGCATGGCCTCCTCGACGTCGGCGAGGTGGACGGACTGCCCCGAGCGGTGCACCTCCGAGACGGGAAACGGCCGGTTCGCATGCATCCGCCACCACGGGCGGAACAATTGCCCGGGAAGCCCCACCAGGACGGCGAGCCGCAGCAGTCCCGGAGTGCCGGAGCGCAGGTACACCCCGCCCGCATAGCCGCCGACCTGTTCCACCGCTTCGACCGCGGCTTCCGCGAGTGCCCAGGTCAGCGCAGCCGGAGCCGGCCCGTCGTCGGCTCCACTCTCGGACGGATGTCCGATGCCGCTCGCCGAGCCGTGGCCGGACGCGCCGTGCGAGGTCACACAGACAGCATGCGCCAGGGACGAAGCCGCCCGCATCCGGGACCGCTGCGTTCGCCGTGGTGAACGGGTCTTCCGCGGAGCCCGAGCCGCCTCCGTCCTCCGCTGCCGGGCCGGTCGCTCCCCGGGCCGAGCGGCCGGACCTCCCCGGGCCCGCCGGCCACTGCGTCCCGTCTACCCTGGGAGGGGTGGGCAGGGGACGGACGACCGTGTTCCTCCCCGGGCCCGAGCCGCGCAGGCGGAAGGGCGGCCGATCATGTTCTTCAGCGACCGCAGTGACGCGGGGCGACAGCTTGCCGCCCGGCTCGACCACCTCAAGGACCGGGACGTCGTGGTCCTCGGGCTCCCGCGGGGCGGCGTGCCCGTGGCGGCCGAGGTGGCGGACGCCCTCGACGCGCCCCTCGACATCTGTCTCGTGCGCAAGCTCGGGGTCCCCCACCAACCGGAGCTCGCGATGGGGGCGCTCGGGGAGGGGGGCGTACGGGTGCTCAACGAGCGGGTGCTCCGCGAGGTCGGGGTGAGCGACCGGGACCTCGCCGCCGTGGAAGCACGGGAGCACGTGGAGCTCGACCACCGGGCCCTCCGCTACCGGGGCGACCGGCCGTCCGTGCCGCTCGACGGACGGACGGTGGTGGTGGTCGACGACGGCCTGGCGACCGGAGCCACGGCCCTGGCGGCCTGCCGGGTGGTCCGCGCCCGTGGCGCTGCCCGGATCGTCCTCGCGGTCCCGGTGGCCCCGCGCGGCTGGACGACCCGGCTCGGCGGGGAGGTCGACGAGACCGTCAGCGTGCACACGCCGGACCGGTTCTTCGCGATCGGGCAGTTCTACCAGGACTTCTCACAGACCGAGGACGCCGAGGTCGTCGCCTGCCTGGACCGGAACAGGGCCGCGCGCGCCCCGGTCGTGCAGGACACGGACGTGTGGATCCCGGTCACCGGCCGTACGCTCGCCGGACGGCTCGCGGTGCCCGAGGGAGCAGGGGGCATCGTCCTGTTCGCCCACGGCAGCGGAAGCAGTCGGCACAGCCCCCGGAACCGGGCGGTTGCCGCCGGGCTCAACCGGGCGGGGCTCGGGACGCTGCTCTTCGACCTGCTGACCGAGGCGGAGGCCACGGACCGGGCAAGGGTCTTCGACACCCCCCTGCTCGCCGGGCGGCTCGTGGGCGCCACCGAGTGGCTGGCCGCGCGGCCCGAGGGCACCGGGCTCCCCCTGGGGTACTTCGGGGCGAGCACCGGCGCGGCGGCTGCGCTGTGGGCGGCCGGCGACCCCGCGTCCCGGGTGAGCGCCGTCGTCTCGCGCGGCGGCCGGCCGGACCTCGCGGGCGAGCGCCTGGGACGGGTGCGCGCCCCCACGCTCCTGGTGGTGGGGGGCGCGGACGTGTTGGTCCTCGACCTCAACAGGAAGGCCCGGGCGCTGCTGCGGTGTGAGAACCGGCTCGCCGTGGTGGAGGGCGCCGGCCACCTCTTCGAGGAGCCGGGGGCCCTGGAAGAGGTGGCGGAGCTCGCCACCTCCTGGTTCGACGAGCACTTCCGGCGGCAGCGGGTCAGTACGCCCCGTTGACGTTGTCGATGGAGCCGTACCGGTCGGCCGCGTAGTTGCAGGCGGCGGTGATGTTGGCGACCGGGTCGTACAGGTCCATGGACGTACCGGGCACGTGGTAGGCGAGGAAGGTCGGCTCGATGACCTGCAGCAGCCCCTTCGAGGGGGTGCCGGCGGCGGCATTGGAGTCCCAGAGGTTGATGGCCCTGGGGTTTCCCGAGGACTCGCGCATGACGTTGCGGAGGATGCCGTCGTAGGTGCCGGGGATGCCCTGCTGGGCCATGATCGCCAGCGACTCCCGGATCCAGCCGTCGAGGTTGTCGGCGTAGTTGGTGGCGGCGACCGGAGCGGCCTTGACCGAGGCGGGGGCGGCCTGTGCTGCGGACGCACCGGTGCCGGTGGACACCGCGGGGGCGGCCGGGCGGCGTTCGGAACGGCTCGCGCGCTCGGTCGTGGCGGACTTCTTCGGCTTGGCCTGCGTGGGAACGGGCTTTGCAGAACCCTTATGAATCGTCAGCTTCAGACCGGGGTGAATGAGTGACGGATTGTCACCCACCGCTCCCTTGTTCGTCCGGTAAAGGCTCTTCCAGCCGCCCTGGATTCCCTTCTTGTGGGCGATCAGGGAAAGCGAGTCACCGCTCACGACGGTGTAGGTGCGCGCGGCGGCCGGGGCGGTGACCGTCTTGGCGGCGGCCGGGGCAGCAGGGGCGGTGAAGGGCCGGGTGGCCGTTTCCGGGGCCGTGGACGCCGGAGCGGCATGGGCGGCGGCCGGTACGACCAGCGGCAGGCTCAGTGCGGCGCCACCCGTGCCCACCAGGGCCAGGCCACGGGAGACGGGACTGCGGCGGGGGCGGCGGTGCTTGGCGTGAGCAGGCATGACGGGTTCCTCTCCGGTGCCTGCGAGGTGAGCTGTCGGGTTCGGACGGGAGGTGTCCGGCCGCGCACACGCGGCTGCACCCCGAGCCGTTCCGGATCACCGGACCGGCGTATTCGTGGGTCCCCCGCTCCTGCCGTCGGGTGAAAAGGGAGGTGTGTCGAGCGGCGGCAGGATTAGGCGATCCGCTCGAATGGAGGTGACCGTAGGCCAGCAATGCAATGAATAACAAGGGGAGTGGTTCCCGGGCGTCGGGGAATTGATCAAACAATTCTGCGAATTCAAGATCGGTGATCTCCCCGGGGCCTCGAACTTCCTTGTCCGGCAAGGGGTGGGGGAGTGCTTCCGTCGCGCGGATGGGGTGGGGAGTGAATCCCGTCACTCGATGGCTTATGTCTGATATGGGAAGTAATTCCATTCATGAGTAAATGTGCGGAAATTAGGTGTGATGCGACTGCTTGATCGGGGCGGCTCGATGCGACGCGATCGTTTCTCCGCGAGGGTCAAAACTCGCAAAATGGACATTAAGGATGAAAGATGGAGGTAGTCAACCTAGGAGCCACCTCGATGCCCCCTTCCCCTTCGCTGCTCACCCCCGATGACCTTGACCGCGAGGCCGCCGCGCTCTTCGAGGACGTGGCCTGGCGGCAGATCGTCACCGGCGCGATCCCTGTCGAAGAGTCGGCCCCGACGGAAGCGGACTGGCGGCAGTTGCTCAGCGTGCCGGTGGAGCGGTTGGTGGCCGATGCCCTCGCCGCCCTGCCCCAGGAGGTCCCGGACGAGCGCCGCATCCCCGGCCGGATCGGCGCCGCGCTGCCCGACCGGCTCCATGCCTGGCGCCGCATCGGGCAGGTGGAGCTGCGCCCCTCGGTCCACCTGGGCTACGCCCGTCTGGTGTTGACGGAGTGGGGCTGGCAGAACGCTCCGTACAAACTGCGCAACGCCCGAGGGGCCCGGTGCGTCTGCGGAGCCCTCCTCGCCGCCCACCGCCTCGGCTACGGCGGCGCGGACACCATGAACGAAGCCGCCGCCTGGATCATGACGGAGCTTCGGGCCCGTGGGTGGCGGGATCTGATCGGCCCGTGGAACAGGGCCCCCGGCCGCACCGCCGCCGACGCACTGGCCCTTCTCGACGCCGCGGTCCGCCGCGCCGCGCATGCCGGCCGGTGACCCGCCCCGCCCGTCACCGGGCGGCGGCAGAGGATCGCCGCCCGGTCGTGAGCCTGGCGGTCAGCCGCTGGTGCTGGGCGCCCCGGTCTCGATGTGGCCGGTGTAGCGGCGCGACCAGGTCCCGTCGATGTCGGCGACGATCGTGAAGTCGTACCAGCCGTCGTTGTACGCGACCGCGTTGAAGAAGTCCTCGCGACTGGAGTTCGCCGGCACCGTGTACGTCCACGGGCCGTCCGAGCGGTAGGCGTTCGAGCGGATCGTGAAGGTGACCGGTCCCGCCGAGGCGTTGGTCATCTCGAACCACAGGGCCGTCTTCCCCGTGCCCGCCTCGGGGGCGAACCGGGCCGCCACCTCGATGGCGCGGCCCGCCTTGGAGGCGTCCCCGATGAACCGGCGCAGGAAGCGATTGGGGCCCATCATGGAGATGTCGTACTTACCGGAACCCCACCCCAGGCCTATGTTGAAGTAGTCGGACGCGGTGTCGCCGGGGTCCACGGTGTACTGCCAGGCGGCGGTGTCCCGGTACTGGTGCGGATGGATCGAGAAGTGTGCCGACCGCTTGGCCTCCGGGCCCTGGTTCGTCATCGAGAACCAGGCCAGGACCTTTCCCGCGGCGCCGAACTCGAAGCGGTCGAGGTTGCCGTTCGCCTGGTACGGCAGGGCCCGTGCCGGGCGCGTGCCGGGTTCCTGGGAGGGCAGGGCGTTGTTCTGGGGGGCCGGGTTCGGTAGCGGAGCGCAGGTGGCCTGGCCGATGACCTTTGCCGTGGAAGGAAGGCCGGAGGGCACTCCGTACACCGGGTTGGCGAAGTCGAAGACCCCGGTGAGGTCGCCCGCCACCTTCCTCCGCCAGGTGCTGATGTGGGGGCAGAGGGCCGGGGTGCCGAGGGCCGTCGTCCAGGTCTCCATGAAGCGCAGCACGGAGGTGTGGTCGAAGACCTCGGAGCTCACCCAGCCGCCCCTGGTCCACGGGGACATGACAAGCATGGGGACGCGGAAGCCCAGCCCGATCGGCACGCCGTCGATGTACTCGCCCGGTGTGCCCGGAGGGGCGATCGGCGGCGGCACGTGGTCGAAGAAGCCGTCGTTCTCGTCGTAGTTGAGGAACAGCACCGTGGAGTCGAACACGTCGGGGTTCGCGGCCAGTGCGCGGTAGACGAGGTCGACGAAGTGGGCGCCGTCTCCGGGCGGAGCGTAGGGATGCTCGGAGAAGGCCTCGCTCGCCACCACCCACGACACCTGCGGAAGGGTGCCTGCGAGGGCGTCGGCGCGGATCGCCGCGGCGATGTCGTCCGGCGTCGAGCCGGTCACCTTCGGGACGGAGCCCATGCCCCGGTCGTAGAGCGGGTCTCCGGGGCGCGCACTGGTGAACTTCTTGAAGTAGGCGAGGCCGTTGTCGCCGTAGTTGTCCTGGGCGTTCTGGTAGACCTTCCAGCTCACTCCGGCGCGCTGGAGCGCCTCGGCGTACGTCTCCCAGGTCAGGCCCGACTCCTCGCCCCCGTCCTTGCTGGACGCGTCGATCTTCCCGCTCCACAGGAAGGTCCGGTTGGGGCCGGTGGAACTCAGCGCAGAGCAGAAGTACGCGTCGCAGATCGTGTAGTGGTCGGCGAGCGCGTGGTGGAAGGGGATGTCCCCGCGGTCGAGGTGGCCCAGCGTCCGGGTGTTGCCCACGCCCGTGACCCAGTTGTCGAGGCGGCCCTTGTTCCACGCCGCGTGCTGGGAGGTCCAGCTGTGGGGCAGGTCGCCGTTGCACTGCGCGAGGGTCTCGCCGTCGACGCCGCCGGCGGGCGGGGTGTCGCTGAGCTTCCAGGGGTACTGGCGGCTGCCCCAGTTGGGTTGGTTGAACATGCCCCAGCCGCCCGGCAGGTTGCCCGCGGCGCGATCGCCGAACCCCCGTACGCCCTTCAGGGTGCCGAAGTAGTGGTCGAAGCTGCGGTTCTCCTGCATGAGGATCACCACGTGCCGGACGTCGGTGAGGGTGCCGGTCGCGCTGCTCGCGGCCGCGGACGCCCGGGCCGGCGGTAGGGCGGCTCCCGCCATGAGCCCGGCGCCGATGCCGACGAACCCCCTGCGACTGATGGGAATCATGCTCCGCCTCTCGTGTCGCGGTGTGCCCCGGTGGCACGTCGCAGACATGATGGGGGAGGAGGGCTTAAAGGTATACATCCATGCGGTAATTACTGCGTGAACACACGAAGTCTTTGTTCGACCGGCGGTGAAATTGGTCTACGGGGATACCAATGAGTCAAACGGCGAGCACCTTGACCCCTGCTTCGGTGAGCTGGGCAACCGCCTCCGGGGTGATGTCGGTATCGGTCACCAGGAGGTCGATCCGGTCCAGACCACAGATCCGCGCAAACGCCCGCCGCCCCATCTTCGAGGAGTCGGTCACCACGACGACGCGGCTGGCGCGCTCCGTGAAGAGGCGACTGATGCTGGCTTCGTCCTCCTGGTGCGCCATCACGCCGAGTTCGGGGTCGATCCCGTCGACGCCGAGCACCACTGCGTCGAGCACGACTTCGTTGAGCACTCCCACCGTCAGCGGGCCGACCAGTTCGTAGGTCTGGGGACGGGCGACGCCGCCCGTGGTGACGATCTTGATCTGCGGGCGCACCGCGAGCTCTCCCGCGATGTTGAGGGCGTTGGTGACCACGGTCAGGGCGGGGGCGGCCAGTACGGCTCCAGGAGCCTCCGCCCGGCCGCTCGCGAAGCGCAAGGCCAGTGCGCGGGCGACTTCCGTCGTCGTGGTGCCGCCGTTCAGTCCGACGACCTCGCCGGGGGCGACCAGGTCCGCCGCGGTCTCGGCGATCCGTCGCTTCTCCGGTGCCCTGCGGGTCGACTTGTACCGCAGGGGCAGCTCGTACGAGACGCCGTGGGCGACCGCTCCGCCGCGCGTCCGCACCAGCAGCTGCTGTGCGGCGAGCTCGTCGAGGTCCCGGCGGATCGTGGCGGCGGAGACGTCGAGCGTCGCTGCCGCCTCTTCCACCTCCAACTTCCCCGAAGCCGCCAGTAGTTCGAGGAGCGTGTTCCACCGGTCGTGCTTGGACATGGGTCCCTCCCTCCGCGGGGTCGTGCTCATGCTGCGATCCCGCTCGTGCGCGCGTCCGATTCTATCGGCCGCTAGGTCGAGGACCTGGAAAAGGCCTGCATGTTTCTGCTTGAATGGAGCCGTCTTCACGCATCTTCCGTCATTATCGTGCAGCTTTCTTGCAAGGAGATCGGCATGACCAGCACGCGCACCGCCGAGGAGATCGCCTCCCAGCCCGCCACGTGGCGTCAGTCGGCCCGTACGCTGTCCCGGCACGTCGCGGCCCTGCCCCGACGGGGCGAGAGGGTCGCGGTGGTCGGCTGCGGCACCTCCTGGTTCATGGCGCTCGCCTACGCGGAGCTGCGCGAGTCCGGCGGTCACGGCGAGACCGACGCCTTTGCCGCTTCCGAGTTCCCCTTCGGCCGCCGCTACGACAGGGTCGTCGCCCTCACGCGCTCCGGCACCACCAGCGAGGTCCTCGCCGTACTGTCCCGACTGCGCGGCACGGTTCCCACCGGCGCGATCACGGCAGACCCCACCACCCCCGTGATGGACCTCGCGGACGAGGTGGCCGTCCTCGACTTCGCCGACGAGGAGTCCGTCGTACAGACGCGCTTCGCGACCACTGCCCTCTCCTTGCTCCGTGCGCACCTGGAGTCCGAGGAAGCCCTCCCGGAAGGGCTCGGAACCGTCGAAGAGGCCGCACGGGACGCCGAGCAGGCCCTCGCCTCCCCGCTCGACGAGAACGTGCGCACGGCGGAGCAGTTCACCTTCCTCGGCTCGGGATGGACCTACGGCCTGGCCCTGGAAGCCGGTCTGAAGATGCGCGAGGCCGCCGGCGCCTGGACCGAGGCCTACCCCTCCATGGAGTACCGCCACGGCCCGATCAGCATCACCGGTCCCGGTCGGGTGACCTGGGGCTTCGGTGCCCTGCCCGTCGGACTCGCGGACGAGGTGCGGAAGGTGGGCGGCACGCTCGTCGAGAGCGACCTCGACCCGCTTGCGGACCTCGTCCGGGCCCAGCGCCTCGCCGTTGCGGTCGCCGAGGACCGGGGGCTGAACCCGGACACCCCCCGGAACCTGACCCGCTCCGTCGTCCTCACCGACGTCCGTGCCTGACCGTCGTCCCGTGCCGGCCCGCTTCCGGGAGAAGGACCATGCCGCTCACGCCCACTGATGAGATCGTCCGCCGTGCCCGGGCCGCGGGCAGGGGGGTGGGGGCGTTCAACGTCCTCCAACTCGAACACGCACACGCGATCGTGGCCGGCGCGGAGAACGCCGACCGACCGGTCGTCCTCCAGATCAGCGAGAACACCGTTCGCTACCACGGAGCCCTGGAGCCGGTCGCGCTCGCTTCCCTGGCCGTCGCCCGCGCCGCCAAGGTCCCCGTTGCCGTCCACCTGGACCACGCGGAGAACCCCGACCTCGTCCGCGAGGCAATCACCCTCGGTCTGGGCTCGGTCATGTTCGACGCCGCGAAACTGCCGTACGCGGAGAACGTCTCCGCGACCCGCGAGGTCGTGGAGCACTGCCACCGCCACGGCGTCTGGGTCGAGGCCGAACTCGGCGAGGTCGGCGGCAAGGGAGGGGCGCACACCCCGGGCGTACGGACGGACCCCGAGGAGGCCCGTGCCTTCGTCGCCGCCACCGGCGTCGACGCGCTCGCGGTGGCAGTGGGCAGCGCCCACCAGATGGTCACTCGGGATGCGGTCCTGGACTTCGCCCTGATCGCCCGACTGCGCGCCGCCGTCGACGTCCCGCTCGTCCTGCACGGTTCCTCGGGAGTGTCGAACCCGCACCTCACCGCGGCCGTCGCAGCGGGCATGACCAAGGTGAACGTCTCCACCCACCTGAACAAGGCCTTCACCGAGGCGGTCCGCGGCCACCTCGCCGGCCACCCCGAGACGGTCGACCCCCGTCGCTATCTGACTCCGGCCCGCGCTGCCGTGGCCCGCGAGGTCAGCCATCTCCTCACGGTGCTGGCGCCGTGACACCGGGACGCACGGTGCCTCCCGAACCGTCGTCGGGCGAATCCGTGCGGCCGTCCATGCAGGGCAGGGCCGCACGGCCGTGCGGCCGAAGGGGCACCGGAAGTCCGGCCCCCACGTGCCGAGCGCGGCGCGGCTCCCGGTGCAGTGCACCTATGACTCCCGGGTGACCGGTTCGGCGACGAAGAGGGGGATCTCCCGGTCGGTCTTGCGCTGGTAGTCGGCGTAGTCCGGGAACGCCTCGACGGCCCGGTCCCACCAGACCCGGCGCTCCTCGCCGGTGACGAGGCGGGTCATCATGTCCTGCACCTCCGTGCCGTCACGCACTTCGACGAGCGGCGCGGCGACCAGGTTGTGGTACCAGACGGGGTGCTTGACCGCGCCGCCGTTGGAGGCGACGAGCGCGTACGCACCCTCGTGCTCGACCCGCATGAGCGGGGTCTTGCGGAGCTTGCCGCTCTTGGCACCGAGGTTGGTGACCAGGACGACGGGGAGGCCCCGCATGGTCGTTCCCTTGGTACCTCCGGAGGATTCGTACAGCTCGACCTGGTTGCGCACCCACGTCGAAGTGCTGGGCTCGTATTCGCCGGAGAGGGGCATCGGCGTGCGTCCTTTCGGAGGGCGTTCGGAGACGTCGGCTTGCACCCCCGACGCTATCCGACACCCCCTGCTCCCGGCCGGTCGACGTTTCGGCGGGGCCTTGTTAGTTCTCGCCACTAGGGTGTGCCTCCTGAAGGCGGTACGACGGGGCGCGGGGGAGAAGAGCACCATGCGAGAGCTGTTCCTGGCCGAGGAGCGGGCACACATCCGGTGGATCGACATGCCGGGTGAGGGGCCCGTTCGGGTGTTCCTGCACGGACTCGGTTGCACCGGAGCCTCTGACTTCGCCCATGTTGCGACACACCCCGCCCTGGGCGGGGGCCGGGCGCTGCTGGTGGACCTGCTCGGCTACGGACTGAGCGACCGCCCCCGGGACTTCGACTACCGCATGGATTCCCAGGCGGCGACGGTGGCCGCTGTCCTCGACCACCTCGGCGTCCCGCCCGTGGACCTCGTCGGCCACTCCATGGGCGGTGCCGTGGCCATCCGTCTGGCGGCGTCCCGCCCCGATCTGGTCGGCAGGCTCGTGGTGGCCGAGCCGAACCTGTACGCGGGGGGAGGGGAGTTCAGCGCGCCGGTGGCCGCCCAGGACGAGGACGCCTTCGTGGCGGAGGGATTCGCCCGGATGCTTGCCGACACCGAGCGTCCGGACTACGCAGCCCGGTTGCGCCTCGCCGATCCACGGGCCGTCCATCGCAGCGCGGTCGCCTTGGTGACGGGTGACGTGCCCGCGTCGGGCAAGCTGTTGATCGACTTTGCCGGGCCCCGGAGTTTCCTGGTCGGGGAACTGAGCCTGCCCCATGCCGAGGCGGAGGATGCGGCCGAGCACGGCATCCCGGTGCTGGAGGTGCCCCGAGCGGGACACAACCTGATGTTGGACAACCCGGACGGTTTCGCCAGGGCCCTCGCCCGTGCACTGACAGATGCCCCGTCCCCGCTGGTTCCCGCCCACCAGAGCCCCTGACCGGGATGTGGGTCCGGCACGGCTCCGCCCTTCTCCTCGGGGCCGTTCTTCCCGTGATCGGTGGGCATTGAGAAGATCGTCTCCACGATCGTCCGGTCCCGGCCCCTTCAGGAGCATCTGGTGCAGCCACTCGCGTACGCCGACGTCAAAACCGCCGCTGACCGGATCCGCGGCCACGTCCGTCCCGTCACGGTGACGCAAGCCGAGGCCGGGGACGGGCCGTACACCCTCTGCTTCGCACTGGAGCTCATGCAACACACCGGTTCCTTCAAGGCCCGCGGTGCACAGAACTTCCTCCTCGCCCACCAGGAGGAGGGCACCCTCCCGGATGCCGGAATCACCCTTGCCTCCGGCGGCAACGCAGGGCTCGCCTGCGCCTGGGCGGCCCGCGAGCACGGCGTCCGGGCCACCGTCTTCCTTCCCGCCACCGCACCTCAGTTCAAGATCGACAAGTTGTCCGGCTACGACGCCGACGTACGCCTCGTCGGGACGGAGTACGCCGAGGCGCTGGCTGCCTGCGAGGAGTTCGCCGCCGATACCGGTGCCCTTGCCTCCCATGCCTATGACCACCCCCTGATCGCCGCAGGAGCCGGCACCCTCCTCGACGAGGTCCACCGCCAGGTGCCGGACCTCGACACGGTCGTCGTCGCGGTCGGCGGCGGTGGGCTCTTCGCCGGCGTGGCCACCGCGGCCCGGCACCACGGGATCCGCACGGTCGCCGTCGAACCCGAGAACTGCCGTGCCCTCGATGCAGCACTCCGGGCCGGACGACCCGTCGACGTCACGGTCGACTCCGTCGCCGCCGACGCCCTCGGAGCCCGTCGTGCCACTCCCCTCGCCGTGAGCGCCGCCCAGCAGGAAGGCGTTCGATCCTTCCTCGTCGCGGACCGTGACATCGTCCGTGCCCGCAGGGCCCTCTGGGACGACCGCCGCCTTGCCGTCGAACACGCCGCCGCCACTGCCTTGGCCGTCCTTCCCCCGGAGGACGAAGACCGACCCGCTGGGAGCGCTTATCGCCCGGCGCCCGGCGAGAAGGTCTGCGTCGTCCTCTGCGGCGCCAACACCCACCCCGGAGACCTGGCGGGACACCACCCCCCGGCATGAGGGATGCGGCCCCCTGCTCCCGGTCCGAAGTCCGCCGGGCGCCGCTGGGAACGGATGCCCAAGACCATGGACACGAGGAGGGCGCTTTGAGGTCAGAAGCGGACACCCCGCTCGTCGAGCGCGTTCTGCGGATCGAGAGCCGTGCGGACGGCGGAGCCCTCGAGGCCTTCGGCAGGTGCCTACCCCGCCGCTCCGCCAATGAAGTGGCCCTCTTCCTCTCTCACTGTTACGCGGAGATACCGGTCGGGAAGATCTATGACGTCTGCTTCCGGTGCGCCGAGGAGAGGGCCGCGGTGCGGGTCGCGGCGACCGTCGTGGCGGTCACCCAGCAGTTCGGGGTCGCATGGGACGAGATCCCCCACGGCTGGAACACGTTGACGGTGGTGAGGTTCGAGCCCGAGGTCCCCGTGTGGGTCCGTGAGCTCCCCGAAACCGGCTCGTGGTACGACCGCCCCTCCTCACTGCTGCTCGCGAGCCGGGAGACGTGGGCTGCGCGGACCCTTACCGGCTGACGCGGGCGGGGATCCTTGCAGCCGTCCCCGCTCCGTCGGACACGGCGTCGAAGGACCCGACCGGCGGGCTTCAGCGTCGTCCGTCGGACTTCCGAAGGGCGTCGCCGACCTTCCGGTACGCATCGATGCGGTGTTGTGCGCGGCGGGCGCGTTCCTCCGGGTCGCGCACGAAGAGGGCCTGTCGCCCCGGGTGGTAGGTGCTGACCACCTCCAGGGACCTCTCGCGGACGGCTTCGGGACGGGCCGTGAGCAGACGGCGCCACACGTCCTTCGCCTCGTTGCCCTGCAGGAGCACGACCTCCAGTTTCGCCATCAGACCCAGCAGTCGTTCCAGGACCGCGGCACCGGCCCGGAGCTCGGCCGCGTTCGGCGAGCGGTTGATGTACCAGGGGTAGGCGTTCCACGGAGTGACCTCGTGCGGAGCGATCCCGGCCTCCTCGAACTTCTGGGCCTGGAGTTCTGCCGTGGGGTCGTCGTTCTCCACGCACAGGAATCCCGAGCCGGTGCCGGCCTGCGTCTTGGGCCCCGGGTCCCGCAACAAGGACAGCACGCGGGCCTCCGCCCCGCCGTGCCAGGGGGCGACGTACGGCATCCAGCCCCGCCCGTCCTGCTGGCGCAAGGCGTCGACCATCTCGTTGACGGGCCGGACGTGGGGGGCATAGCGCCCCTCCTCCTGTTCAGCGCGGAAGGATTCCTCGCGCATCCTTCTCGCCATGCTTCCTCCACAACCGTCCGGCGCTTCCGCCGAGCACCCTAGCGGGTGCGCACGGCACCGTCGCCCGGAACGGAAACCCCGCCGGACGGTCGGGAGAACGCTTCGGGGACGGCTGCGGGCAGCCCCGTCATCGAGTGCGCCGCGGGCTGCCGAATGTGCCGCGGGTTGCCGAACCGCTGTGGGAACGAAGGCGGGCTTGCCCCCGATGCCCGGGGCGAGCCCGCCCGGGACCGCCGACACGGTCCTGGAGCTCGCGCCCGGGACCGTGTGCCCGACCGGATGTTCGACGTCCGAGTCACCGGCCCGGCACCGGAGCGTCATGGACTCCCCGACCCGGCACTGAGCGTCAGTGACGGGCCGCGCGGAGCCGACGATCCGCCTGCGCCGACGACCGGAGGGACTGCCCGGACACGATCACCTTGCCGCGTCGACGGACCGTCAGTGGCGCTCCGGAAGGTCCCGCTCAGCGGGCAACGGCTGGACGTCACCGGCCGTGGGAGCGGAGGAGGCGCGCGAGGACGGCGCCACCGACGGCTTCGCGCCGCAGAAGGCCGCCTCCAGCGTCCCGCCGAGTGCCGTGTTGGCGGCCCCGTGGTTCGAGGTGTTCGCCATGGCCGAAAGGCTGCGCCGACCGTCGCGGGTCGAGAACGCATAGGTGTAGAAGCCCTGCACGGTACCCGTGTGTCCGTACACCTGGGTGCCGCAGGACAGGTCGTAGCGGCGCAGCCCCAACCCGTAGAACCGGGTTCCGGTGGAGTCCGTCGGGGTGACCGTCGTCATCGCCTCGACCATGGCCGGCGACAGGAGCCGCCCGCGCATCAGCGCGCTGGTGAAGGTGTTCAGGTCGGCGGGGCTGGAGATGACCGCCCCGGCGGACTGGGCCCACGACACGGTCTGCTCCGTGGAGTCCACGAGCGGTTCACCGGCGGCGTCCGGGTGCAGGTAACCCCGCACGTGCAGCCCCTTGATCCGGGTGTCGGGGTGGACGTACGAGGTCTTCTGCAGCTTCAGGGGCTTGAAGATGCGTCGCTCGTAGGCATCGCCCACCGGCCTGCCCGTGAGCTTCTCGATGAGCATGCCGACGACCACGAAGTTCGCATTGGAGTACCGGTACGCCTGGCCCGGCTCGGTGGTGCGGGGCTCGCTCAAGGAGAGGTCCACCAGTTCCTGGTAGCTGAACACCCGGTTCCGTACGGCTTCGAAACCGGGCACGGTCTCCTCGAACATGGCGTTCGTGTAGTCCGCGAGTCCGCTGCGGTGGGTGAGCAGGTGCCGGACCGTGATGCGGTCGTCGGGCAGCAACCCGGGCAGGTACCGGTTGACGGGTGCGTCGAGTTCCAGCCGACCCTCTTCCACCAACTGGAGCAACACGACCGTGGAGAAGGTCTTGCTGACGCTGCCGATCCGGAACCGCGCATGGACGTTCATCGGTGCTCCCGATGTCCGGTTCCGGACTCCGACGGTCCGAGCCTCGACCCCGCCGGGGCCGGTGAACCGGGCCATGGCCCCCGGTGCGCCGTTGGCCATGGCCGAATCGAGCGCGGCGACCACACCCTCCATGTCAGGGGCGGGGACCGCCGGCGAAGTCCTTGCGGCGGGGGCGGGGGCGGGGACGGGGGCGGGGGGAGCGGCGAACGCACTGGTGGCGGGGATGACGGCAGTGGCCAGGGCGGCGATCGCAGTGACGCTCACGGACAGGCGGCGGTGTGGAGGCAGGGGCACGGTGATTCCTCGGCTTCTTCCGGATCGGGCGGAGCGGCGCCCGGTGGGGTGGAGGCGGAAACGGGGGGCTGCTTCGGGTGTGCAGGTGCCCCCTGTGGTCAATGAGCAGGAGTGCCGCTGCCGGCGATCGGTTCCTGGCGACGGGGGCGATTTTCGGACGGTTTCACTTCGTTCGTGTGCGGGGGCGCTTCCCAGGAGAACCCTTCCGAAGCCGGTCCCCTGACGAAGGACAACCGCTCCGGACAATCCGATCATGAGGCTGGCCGCAGCTACGGCTCCGTGCAACGGACTCGATAAGAAACGGTGTTGAGATGACGCACGGGTGGAATGGGCGGAGTCGCATGCTTGCGGGCCCGCTCGCCGTCCTGACGGTGGGGTGCACCGTCCCGGGCGTCTCGGATCCCTCGGGGACGGCGGCGCCCTCCGTGCTTCGCCCCCGGCCCTGCGCTTCCGGCGGATGGGCGACGAAGACGCCCACGGCACGCTCTCCGGTCCCGACCGCGGCTTCTGCACGCACACCCGCGCATGGTCCGATCGGAGCGGCAATGGCCGAGCCCTCCAGGAGCCCGGCCCGGCGACCTGACCAGTGCACCGACCCGGGGTCCGTTCCCCTCTGCTGCGACCGTCCTTCGGAAGGCTCGGCTGCGGGGCCGTCCGACCGGACCGCTGACCAGCACGGACAACGATCCGCGTACCCTCGTAGACGTGCCAGCTTCTCGTCTCCACCGTGTCGCCGTCCTCGTACTGGAAGGTGCGAAGCCCCTCGACGTCGGCATCCCCGCACAGGTGTTCACGACCCGGGCGAGCATGCCGTACGAAGTCCGGGTGTGCGGAGCGGAACCCGGGCTGGTGGCCGGTGGTGACGGTCTGTCCTACCAGGTCGCCCACGGCCTGGAAGCGCTCACCTGGGCCGACATCGTTTTTGTGCCGGGCTACCGCCACCCGGACCGCGAGGAGCCGCCCCGGGCCGTCGTCGACGCGCTGATCGCCGCACACGACCGGGGTGCACGGCTGGCCGCCATTTCGACGGGTGCTTTCGCCCTCGCCGCGACCGGACTCCTCGACGGCAAGCGCGCCACGACGCACTGGCACTACGCCAGGGCCCTCGCGGCCCGACGCCCGATGATCCACGTTGACGAGAACGTCCTCTTCGTCGACGAAGGCAGCGTGCTGACGTCCGCCGGCGCCGCTTCGGGCATCGACCTCTGCCTGCACGTCCTGCGCGGGGACCTCGGCGTGGCCGCCTCGAACCACGCGGCCCGCCGCCTCGTGGCCGCGCCGTACCGCAGCGGCGGCCAGGCGCAGTACGTGCCCAGGAGCGTGCCGGAGCCACTCGGCGAGCGGTTCGCCGCCACCCGGGAGTGGGCGCTGCACCGGCTCGGCGAGCCGCTCACCCTGGAGGTCCTCGCCCGGCACGCTGCGGTGTCGGCACGGACGTTCTCGCGCCGCTTCGTCGAGGACACGGGGTACACGCCGATGCAGTGGGTCATGCGTGCCCGCATCGACATGGCCCGTGAACTGCTCGAACGCTCCGAGCGCGGAGTGGAACAGATCGCCTCCGACGTCGGCCTGGGGACGGGCGCCAATCTGAGGCTCCACTTCCAGCACATCCTGGGCACCACGCCGAGCGAGTACCGACGCACCTTCGCGCAGGGCGACTAGCTCGCTCTTCAACCTGCTGGAAGACCCGCAGGTGGGCGGCGAAGAACAAGGTCGAACCGTGCTTCACCCCGCCCCACGCCTCTTGGGCCGATCCCGTCGAGGCCCACTTCGGGCCGCTGTGGGAGTTCGCCCTGGCCGACTCCCACCACCCCCACCACACGGTCCAGACCCGGGCCCTGCACGCCTCCCTGCACCGGCGCGATCAGAATGCCCGCCACCAGAACGACCGCCACTCCGATGTCCTCGCAGCCCAACGACGTGAACGAGCCCGCATCCGAAGCGAGGAGGGTGTCCCCTGGGGAGGGCGTCTCACCACGGTGGCGGTCTGCGACTACACCTGCTCCTGGTACACCCTGATCTCCGTCGGCTTGCGTCTGTGGATCGTTGCCCACGCCGCCCGTCCGGTCAGTCCTTGAGCCCACTCTTCGAGATCGTCTCCGGCGTCGTGGAAGAACCACGAGTCGAAGCTTCCGAGGGCCTCCAGGGCGGGTGCGAGTCCGTATCTGAGCTCGCAATGAACCTGCACGTAATGGTCGTGATCACCATCGCTGTCGGAGACCTCGAACTGCCGGGTGAGGTCCAGGACGAACGTCGGAGGGCCGTCGAACGCGTGGGTCCCGTGTTGGAACAGAAGGCCGTCGGCGTCGGGTGCGTCCGGGACGTCGAACAGCCGTCGGCCGAAACGGAGGAAGGCGCGCCACAGGTCTTCCGTGACCAGATCGTCAAGCGCTCGCCGCTCTGACCCCAGTTCGCTTTTGAGCAGTCCCACGGCCTCGTCCGTCGACGGTCTCCGCGTCATGCCGACCTCCTTGTCCACCGCAGCCGGGCTCAGCGTACTGACCCCGGTGAACCTTCCCGGTCAGAGCACTGGACCGCACCCGCACGGCATCGGCGGCTCCCGGTGGCATCGTGGCGCGATACTTGCGGACCGTGGCGATCGCGCCGCTGGTCGAGCCGGGACTTCCGAGCGAACCTGGGTGGCGAATCGGAAGGGACACCGCTCATGACTCGTATCGCCATCAACGGTTTCGGCCGCATCGGACGCAATGTGCTGCGCGCGCTGCTGGAGCGCGAAACCTCCCTCGAGGTCGTCGCCGTCAACGACCTCACGGAGCCCACGGCCCTCGCGCGACTCCTCGCGTACGACTCCACCTCGGGCCGCCTGGGGCGTCCGGTCAGCGTCGACGGCGACACCCTCGTCGTCGACGGGCACCGCATCAAGGTGCTGGCCGAGCGGGAGCCGGCACAGCTGCCCTGGGCCGAGCTCGGCGTCGACATCGTCCTGGAGTCCACCGGTCGCTTCACCTCGGCCAAGGCCGCCCGCGCCCACCTCGACGCCGGGGCCAAGAAGGTCCTGGTCAGCGCTCCGGCCGACGGCGCCGACGTCACCCTCGCCTACGGGGTGAACACCGACGCCTACGACGCCGATCTGCACACGATCGTGTCGAACGCCTCGTGCACCACGAACGCCCTCGCGCCGCTGGCCTCCGTCCTCGACGACCTCGCGGGCATCGAGCACGGCTTCATGACGACGGTGCACGCCTACACGCAGGAGCAGAACCTGCAGGACGGCCCCCACCGCGACCCCCGTCGGGCCCGCGCCGCCGGCGTCAACATCGTGCCGACCACGACGGGCGCCGCGAAGGCCATCGGCCTCGTGCTGCCGAACCTGGACGGCAAGCTGGCCGGCGACTCGATCCGAGTGCCCGTGCCGGTGGGTTCCATCGTCGAGCTCAACACGACCGTCTCCCGCGAGGTGACGGTCGAGGACGTCCTCGAGGCCTACCGCACCGCCGCCGCCGGCCCGCTGGCGGGTGTCCTCGAGTACTCGGAGGACCCGCTGGTCTCGTCCGACATCGTGGGCAACCCGGCTTCTTCGATCTTCGACTCGGCCCTGACGCGCGTCGACGGTCGCCACGTCAAGGTCGTCGCCTGGTACGACAACGAGTGGGGCTTCTCGAACCGGGTGATCGACACCCTCCAGCTCCTCGCGTCCAGCTGACGACGAGGCGGACGGTCACGCCCCGGGCGTGACGGACGCGGTCGCGGGGGGGGGGGGGGGGGCCCCCCCCCCCCCCCCCCCCCCCCCCCCCCCCCCCCGGGGGGCCGGCGGGGGCCGCTCGGCGCCCGCGGGCGCCGCGCCGCGGGCGGCACCCCCCCCCGGCGCCGGCGACCAC